>CAKARF010000021.1 GCA_916720465.1 uncultured Atopobium sp.
CCTCTGGAATTGCGTTTGCCACCGCCACCGAGTGCGGAACTTTACTTAAAATCTCAACGTCATTCTCGCCGTCTCCAAAAACAAGTACCTCTTCTGGAGAAATACCAGTTCTTTCCAGGAGCGTTTCAAAGCCAGTCAGCTTGGATACGCCCTTGGGCAGCACGTCAAACCACTGAGGAACTACCGACATGGTATACACATCAGGGCAGGCTGCGGCCACTTTCTGGCGACAGCGCTCCATGTCCTCTTCTGTTCCCGGACAAGCAATTGTTGCGGCGACAAAATCGACGTCGTCTGGAACTTGATCAACAATGCCCGAGACAAACACCAGTTTACGCTCGTAATCGGCAAGAATATCTTTGTCCAGCGGGCCGACAACATAGGCCGGGTTAAAAAGGTTAGTCTTCTCTGGATAGCAGACCAAGAACATGTTCTTCTCGTCAGCAAGAGCATCTGCGACACCCTGCAACGTTTTGTGGTCAAAGATGGAGAGCGAGATAGTCTTGCCCTTGTACAGCACGCGCTTGCCCGTAGACATGACGCCTGTTTGCATGCACGCCTCGTCGAGGCTAAAAAGACGCATCAGCTCAACGTAATCTCGGCCGGTACAAGGGCCAAAGGCGATATCTGTTTCTTCAAGGAGCGTATGGATTGCGTTGCGAGTGAAGTCCGACACGCGTCTGTTCCCAAAGGGTACCAGCGTATTGTCCATATCAGATAAAACAAGCTTAATCACAAACGTCCCCCGTTGCTGTACGCTGCGCAGGTTGGTGTGGACGCATGGTACGTCGCAGCTTCAAGTTGACGTAAGCAATGTGACTTAAAGCTGACACAGCTCCAAGCTGCATCTTTGTACTTCTACATATTTGAACTGTGCGCCAAAACGTCAAAGCGATCAATCTTGAGCAACACTTGGTCTAGTCCAATCATACCCGAGAGACGCACCTTTGACGCATTCGAAGTCAAAATTAGAAGATCTCTAAACCCGGAGCCCCGACGGCCGCCAACCCACTCCATGCGCTTAATGTCCTGGTAGTTGATGGAAATTTCAGAACCTACAAAGGGCACTACAACCATCTCGTCATCAAAAAGCGAGACCTTATAACGACTCAAGATGTACCACGCCATAAACATGACAACCGAGAAGGACGCAAAAAACGCCATAACAATGTCCGGGTTTGGCGTGAACACGTTAACATAGCAGAGCCAGCCGAGAATAACTGCGATTGCGCTAACAAATGCCATGTCAATAATGAGCGAACGTGTGAGCGATGCGGGAGTCACGTAGGTATCGTGGTGGCTGTGGCGACGCTCGGAAATTCCAACGTTTCCCGAGTGCTCTAAAAACGCAGCTATAACGGGTGCCGCAACGACAACAATTCCAAAAAACACTGCGAGCATTGCGACCTCCCTTACTCCGTGAAAAAAAGAACAATGACCCTTCATAATTATGCTACGCTCCCGCACACCATTTATTGACAAGGGTGAACGGGAGCGTAGACGGTAGAAATCTAGCTATGAATGGCAAAGTAGCACGTCAAACGGTTGCACGCGATGCGACGGCGCGGGTCGCGGGCAGTGCGAGCGCGGCACGGCGGCGCGACTCGCGGACAGCGCGCGGCGCGAGCAGCGCGGTCAGCGCAGGTGCTAGCTGCGGGCAGCAAACTTGGCGACGAGCTTCTCCAGAAGGTCAACGGTAACTTCAAGGCTTGGCACGGGGACAAACTCACGCACGGAGTGGGCGTTATATCCACCGGTAGCAATGTTGGGGCATGGCAGTCCGCGGAAGGTGAGCTGGGCACCATCGGTACCGCCACGAGCGGCAACTGGCTTAGGCTCAATACCGACCTCACGATTTGCCTCAAGCGCATAATCAATCAGGAACTCGTAGCCGTCGAACTTCTCGGCCATATTGCGATACTCCTGGTGAATCTCAACGCGGACGGTATTCTCGCCATAGCGCTTGTTCAAGAACGCGGCGATATCCTGCAGGACCTGCTGGCGGTTGGCAAAAATCTGGGCGTCGTGGTCGCGGACGATGTAGCTGAGCTTAACCTCGGACGCGGAGCCCTCGATGACGATTGGGTGGTAGAAACCTTCGTAGCCCTCGGTGTGCTCAGGACGCTCGAAAGCGGGGACCATCTGCTGGAACTCGGAAGCCACGGTGATTGCGTTGATCATGACGTCCTTGGCGCTGCCGGGGTGAACCATGACACCCTTGAAGTAGACGTCGGCGTGGGCGGCGTTGAAGCACTCGTAGTTGAACTCGCCGAGGGCCTCGCCATCGACGGTATAGCCGTAAGCTGCGCCGAGTTTGTCCAGGTCAAGCAAGCTTGCGCCGTGACCGATCTCCTCGTCGGGGACAAACGCAATCTTGAGCGTAGGGTGCGCAAGCTCGGGGTTGTCGCCCAGGCGCTTGAGCAGCGCACAGATCTCAGCCACACCGGCCTTATCGTCAGCGGAAAGCAGCGTGGAGCCGTCGGAGCAGATGATGTCCATGCCCACAAAATCCTTGAGGTCAGGGACCTGCTCCTGGGTGGTTGCGATGGTCTTGCCGTTAACGACGCCGGCGACCAGGTCACCGCCCTCATAGTGGACGACGTGCGGCTTGATGCCCGAGGCAGGCGCGTCGATGACGGAGTCCAGGTGCGAGCAAAGCATCAGCGCGGGAGCCGACTCGACGCCCTTGGATGCGGCGAAGGTGCCGGTGACGTAGGCGTGCTCGTCGACGGTGACGTCGGTGCAGCCCAGCGCCTTGAGCTCTTCGCCCAGGTAGCGAGCCATCTCGTGCTGAGCGGGCGTGGAAGGCGTGACGGCGTCGTTATCGGGGTTGGACTGGGAGTCGACCTGTACGTAGCGCATGAAGCGCTCGGCGACATCGGGGAGCTGGTTAGGCGTGGTTTCAGGCATAAGTATCCTTTCTGGTTCAAGCAAGGCGACGTGAGTCGAACGCCGGCTCAGTAGCAGGCGTTAAACAGCCTTGCTGTGTGCGTTGAATGTTGTATGCATTTACTGTACCGCAACTCAAAAAGAATTAAACCTACCTGCACGAACTTTGCGCGCACATGCCATAATAATTGCAAGAAATGCGAAAGACGGAGCGCTATGACAAACGACTTTTGGATGCCACAATTTCATCTCTTCCCACCTCAGGGTTGGATGAATGATCCCAACGGACTTTGTCAGTTTAAGTCCGTCTACCACGCGTTTTACCAGTACACTCCCGAGTGGCCTGCCAACGAGCTGCGTTACTGGGGACATGCTGTGAGCAAGGATTTGCTCTCTTGGGAGACGCTACCTATTGCGATTTCTCCAGACGCAGCTTGCGATAAGGACGGTGTGTTTTCGGGTTCGGCCTGGATTGAGACACACGACGCAGCAGGCGGCTGTGGTCACGACAGTGTGGCGGCCGGCGACTGCGGTCACGGCGGCGTTGTGGCAGCCGGCGACGGCAACGACGACGCCCGCGGCAGTGCAGCGGCCCGCGAGGTCATGCGACTCTTCTACACCGGCAACGTTATGGACGAAACACACCCAGAAGCCGACGGCATTGACATCGGTCGAGAGGCCTATGAGGTCATGGTGACCTCTGAAGATGGACTGAATTTCTCGCCAAAGTGCGTTGTTTTGAAGCCGGCCGACTACCCCAATACCTGCACAAACCACGTGCGCGACCCGAAGGTTTGGGAGCAAGACGGGGCTCTGCGCATGCTGTTAGGTGCTCGCGAGAGGGACACTGCGGCTGGTCCCGCGAAATCCGCAGATGAACGCTACGATTCGGGAGCGGCGTTGATTTACGACTCCAGTGATTGTGGCAAGTCGTGGACGCTCCACTCGGTTATACGCGGGGCTAACGACCTGGGTCATCGTGAGGCGTTTGGCTACATGTGGGAATGCCCTTTTTTGGTGCAGCTAGATGGCCAGGAGTTTCTATCTATGTGTCCGCAGGGGCTAAGAGAAGGCGCTGGTACGGGGCCAAGTGCTGGTACGGAGTCAAGCATCGGTGCGTCCAAGGGGTCGCGCTTAAACGATTCAGCTAACTTGCAAGAAAGTGCTTCAGGCGAGCCTCTCGACAAGTGGCAAAACATCTGGCAGTCGGGCTATTTTCCGCTTCCAGAGGGACAAAAGCTTATCAATGTTGAAACTGTTTCCACCGATAGCTTTGTGCTCTGGGATCATGGTTTTGACTTCTACGCACCTCAAACGTTCGTCGACGATTCTGGCCGAACCATTCTGATTGGATGGATGGGCATCATCGATCCGACTTACCATAGTTATCCTGAAGGCATTAGATTCTGCCACAACCTTACTCTGCCCCGAGAACTTTCGCTGTCTGGTGATGGTGTTATCCTGCAGCGTCCTGTTAAAGAGCTTGATGCTAAGCGACGCGAATGTGTGGAATTTTTTGCCGACACTGTCGTCAAAATAGATCAACTATCTGCAGATATTGAGATTACTGGCATATCCGGAGACGGAACACTTACTCTCAACGACGCGCTTGAGCTTTCTTACTCCAAGGGTATTTTTGCCTTGAAATTCATTGACGAGGACACCGCTGCAGGCAGGACTCAACGCTGTATTGAGCTAAAGCAGCTTTCTGACCTTCGTGTTATTGTCGACGGCTCTACCGTGGAGATTTACCTGAACGACGGTCGCGTAGTTTTCTCGACGCGATGGTTCCCTGCGTCCGAGCGTCTAGCGTTGAACAGCACTTTTGTTGCTTCTGGCTCGCGAGCATACAGCCTAGTCGCGTAATTCAGTAGATTTGCTTGGCGTAGTCTTGCTCCGACACCAAAGGAGTACTGTTTGTAGCCACGGATTGACGACGTTATGCATTAAATTGCATATTTCACACGTTTTATACGCAAAATTTTTCTTTGGTGCGAAAATTCGCCGTTTTTGATAGCTAAAGCGGTAAAAAACCCGTTTAGTTGGGGATCGAAGAATTTAGTTCAATTTTTTATCTTTACGTTTGCCCAGGAAAGGCGAAAAAGTTTTAACTATTTCTTTAACTGATTACGCCAAAACACCTCTTTTTCAAAATGAATACTCCAACTAAACGCATTTTTTACCTTTTTGGGCCCAAATTCGCCAAAAATGAGCCCCAAACCAAAGTTTGGGGCTCATTAACGTGCAAACCTTAATGTTCGCGCCGGTCGCAGCCGGTTGCGCGCGCGTTCGCGCTGGTCGCGCTACTCGGAGAGGTACTTGGAGAACGCAGCGACCATACCTTCTGCGGTGGTCTGACCAAAGACGTCGGCAGACTTTGCCTCGTCCATGAAGATGCCCATCAAGCTCTGGAGCATCTCTACCTGGCCGCCATCACGCATAATGCCCAGGTTAATGACGATTTTTGCTGGAACAGTGTCGCCGTCGCCGCCCATTGGCTCAAAGTTGATTGGGCTGGATGGCTTCACGATTGCAATGTAAGGCTTCTCAAGATTGACCGGGTCGGTGTGTGGAATAGCAATCTCACCTGCAGGAAAAGCGAGTCCGGTTGGATAGTTCTTCTCGCGAGTTGAAATTGCATCTTTCCAGGTGTTCTTGATGTAGCCGAGGTTGCTCAGACGGGTCTCAAGCTGGTCAAACAGCTCAAAGGCGTCCTTGGCCTCAATGTCAAAGAAAACGAGCTCGGGCTTTAGGAGCTCAGCGTCGGTTGTAGCCATTGCTACTCCCCTTTCTGTTGCTGGCGGCGCGCTCGCACGCGTAATCCGTTGGGATCTAGTTTTGCCTCGAGGTCGAGCAGCAGCTTGTAGACCTCTCGAGCGTCGTTGCCCTGCGCGTCGGTCATATCGCCGCAGGTTAGATAGAAGCGGCCCTGCAGCGGCGTAGCCTTGTTGATGCGCACGTACGAGCGCAGTCCTTGCGGAGCCTCTCGAACGCGAATCTGCGTGATCTGGGACAACTTGTAGGTTGATTTGTGCTTACCCGTCACAAACGTGATTGAGTCAGGGGCGAGAATAACCTGTTCAGGATAGGCATGCGCGAGAAACGCGTTGAGGATCGAGTACAGGCAAACCACAACCAGAAAGAGCATCAACCAGCGGATAAATCCGAGTGCAAACAGTACGACTGCTGCAATGAGCACGACTATCGAGACGTAGTTGGGTAGCAGCACGTCGATGAGGTAGCGTCGGCGGTCGTATGTGTACGTGACCGGCTTGGTCGCAGAGTCGGCGCGGGTCGCAGCTGCGGCGCCGGCGCTGGTCGCGGCTGCGGCGTCGGTGCGGGTCGCAGTGCGGTCGTCGGCCGACGAGCGCTTGCTGGTTGATGAGGACTTTGAAGTGGACATGGTTTCTCGCCTTTGGAATCAAGCGGTAAACAGAGAGGCTCGCCAAGTGGAACCTGGACGAGCCTCCTTGCGATTTTTGTAGGCAACGAGGCCTGCTCGGGACGGGACTAAGCCTCCTGAGCCTCGTGCATTGCAGCAGCCTCCTTGAGGATGCGGCTGCGGTTCCACACAGCAAGTGCGCAAGCGATTGCACCGGTTACTACAACGCCAACGATTGGGTTGATGCTGGAGAACAGGACAAACAGGCCGGACAGTGGGCTGCCGCCGTCGGAAAGGACGGTGATCAGGGAAGAACCAGCAACACCGGTGCTACCAACTGCAGCTGCGATGTCGAAGCCAGCCTGAGTTGCAGACTGTGTGATGAGTGGAGCAAGAGCGGTGGAGATCAGCAGACCGATGATGACGGAAACAATGCCGATGATCAAGCCGCGGAAGCCGTTACCCTTGCAGACAGGAACTGCGACTGCGAGCATGTAGGTGCCAGCAGCAAGGTCAACGAATGGCAGAGTCTGGTTGCCAACTGGCTGAAGCAGAAGTGCAAACAGAACCATCAGAGGGATGCAGATCAGAGCCAGGGACAGGGTGACTGGGTGGCCAACTGCAACTGCGGAGTCGAGGCCGATCCAGATGTTGCCGCGGTTCTTAACGCGCTGCTGGATGAAGTTAGAGGCTGCCTCGGAGATTGGCAGGAGGCCTTCCATCAGGAGAGCTGCCATACGAGGGATGAGGATCAGAACGGAACCAAGGGTGACGCCGATGGTCAGGATCTTGGTGATGGAGCCTGCGACGTCAGCAGCGTCGAAGTATGCAACGCAGCCGATGATGAGGCCGATGACGGTGCCGATGAACAGAGGCTCGCCGAAGACGCCAAAGCGCTTCTGCATGGACTCGACGTCGATGTCGATGTCACGAACGCCAGGGATCTTATCGATTAGCCAGTTCAGACCCATAGCAACTGGTGCGTAAGCAAGCGAGAAGCCCTGGGAGATAGAAACGCCTGGCATGTTGAGTGCCTTCTGGACATCCTTTGCAGTTGCGTCAGCAAGAACAAGCAGGATGACCTCGTCGATGATTGCTGCGGCAAAGCCAAGCATGATGTTGTTGGTGACATTTGCAACAAGGGAGCCGACGAATGCGTAGTGCCAGTAGTTCCAGATGTCGACGTTGACGGTCTGGGTGAAGTTAACCAGGACAAGAAGCAGGTTAACGATAAGCGCCAAAGGAATGATGACCAGACCAATGGTGGTACCGAGTGCAATTGCTGCACCTGCTGGCCAACCGACGTCGATGACGTTGAGGGTCAGACCAAAGCGGTGAATCATCTCCTGAACTGCAGGTCCAATTGCGGTACCAAACAGCTGGTTGATGACGAGGTTAAGGCCGATAAAGCCAACGCCTACCATAAGGCCGGCCTTGAGGCTCTTACCAAAGCCTGCTCCCAGAGCGCAACCGATAATGGTCAGGATGATTGGCATCATGACTGCAACACCGAGGCCCTGAAGGAACGAGAAGAATGAAATTACTACTTCCACACTTACCTTCTTTCGAACAAAACACAAACACCCGTCGCCGTTGGCAAGTGGCCGCTGGTTTGTAGCCGAGCAGACAGCCGTTGACGAGCGGGTGTAAATTACCGAACTACTTACTTGAGGATGTCAAGAATCTGCTGCTCAGCAGCTGCCTTACCAATGGTGGTAAGGAAAGGAACGCCGCTGACATATGGGCAGGTAATGCTTGCAGGTGCCTCAGTAGTTGCAATGAGGATGTCTGCGTCTGCGCACTGGCTGACTGCCTCGCCAATGGAGCACTTAACAATGTTGTAAGTTCCAGCAAGGCCGTTGGAATCGAGAAGATCCTTGACCTTTGCCTCAACAGCAGTAGAGGTTGCGATACCGGAACCACAAGCTACGACTACCTTTTTCATGTCTTCTCCTTCGAGACAGGACGGGGTTTTCTCGCCCTGATATGTGGTTGATGCGCTGGCAGTTGCGCCAGCGGCTGCGTGCGGGGCGTGCGATCGCGTGCTGCGAACGACTGCCGTGCTCGCGGCTGCCGTGCTGGTGACTGCGAGCGGCTGCCGTGCTGGCACATCAACCGTTGTGCCGATGTTACCTGTTTATTGCCCGGGTTTCTCGGCGTTTAAACACTTAACGTTGGTATTGTAAACAAATTAAACAAGATTGTCCACGTTGTTTTATCTATACAACTTTTATATAGTGGATGTATTAGTTTTATGAAGTACTTGCAGGTAAAACGTTTTTAACGTATTAGTTGAGTTGTTTATTTGACGTTTGAGGGGGACGCTATGACAAGGGTAAGCATCCGCGATGTAGCTGCTGAAACAGGCTACTCTCCTGCAACCGTCTCTAATGTCCTCAACGAAAAAGGCAACGTCGGAGCCAAGGCAACCCACATCATTCTGGAAGCCATTGCGCGCCTTGGGTACAGCCGCTCGGCCCAGATTTCTCGCATTATTTTTGCGATTGCGCGCGTCAACGGCCACATCGTCGACGAAAGCGCCTTTCAAGCAGGTGTTTATACCGGCATCGAACGCGCTGCTCGCAGGCTTGGACTGCCGTCGGCGATGGTAACGCTGGACCTCCCCGACCCCGTTACTAGCAGGAAAAACATTGCAGAGCTGGAACAAAACGAGGGAGCTGGCGTCGTTCTTCTCGCCACCGAGATTGTCTCGGACGATCAGTTTTCCTTGCTGGAGGAGCTCAGCCTGCCGCTTGTGATTCTGGACAGCTGGAGCGACAAGCTGCCGTTTGACTGCGTGGTTACCGCTAACGAAACCGCAGCGTATCGCGCGTGTACGCTGCTGGTTGAGCACGGCCACGAGGTCATCGGATACGTCGGCCACGTCGAGCGCTGCAAGAACTACCCCCTGCGTGAGCACGGTATGCGTCGCGTGCTGGACGACATGCGATTCCCGTTTGACGAGAACAACCGTGTGCTTGTTAACTCGGCGCCCGAAGAGGCCTATCACCAGCTGGTTGATTGGCTGGAACAGAGGCGCGGCGCGCTGCCCACCGCGTTTTTCTGCGAGAGCGATAGTCTGGCAGCCACCGTTGTCCGCGCCCTACGTGAGCTGGACATTGATGTTCCGGGCGATGTCTCGGTTGTGGGTTTTGACGACGACCGCATCTGCAAGCTGATTCAGCCTTCGCTAACCTCCGTGCACGTTCCCAAGCACGAAATGGGAGAAATCGCAGTTAAACGACTCGTTGATCAGACGACTGACGCGCATTACGCTCCCTGCATTTCACAACTCCATACGACTGTGGTTTCGCGCAAGAGCGTCAAGCAGTTGTAGCGGGCGGACGGCGCGCGGCGGGCGGGCGAACCGCGTGATGCGACGAGCGAACCGCATGCTTCGGCGGAAGAACCGCAGGTAGATGGCGTACCGTGGGAACGAACGGTTGCGGAGTACGTGCTAGCATGCGCGAAACACAGCAGTATGCGATACTGTCACCGTAACGATACGTCTTTTCGCAGTCAATAGCATCAATATGCACGATATTGCATATTTCATTCGTTTTATACGTAAAATCTTCACTGAACTTGGAAAATCGCCGTTTTTGAGAGCTAAAGCGGTAAAAAACCCGTTTAGTTGGGGATCGAGGAATTTAGTTCAATTTTTTATCTTTACGTTTGCCCAGGAAAGGCGAAAAAGTTTTAACTATTTCTTTAACTGATTACGCCAAAACACCTCTTTTTCAAAATGAATACTCCAACTAAACGCATTTTTTACCTTTTTGGGCCCAAATTCGCCAAAAATGAGCCCCAAACCAAAGTTTGGGGCTCATTAACGTGCAAATCTCAATGTTCGCGTCTAATCGCAGAGCGGCCTCGGCTGTGGTCATGCTCGTTCGCCGCAGCTTCGCGTCTGCCGACGCGTCGCCGCGCCGCCGTGCTACTTGACGCCGGCCTTCTTCTTAGCGCGCTCGATAGCAGCCATCTGCTCCTCGGAAAGTCTGATGGAACCGTAGTCTTTTCCGTGGTCAGGCGCGGTGCGGCCGTGGTCGCCTAGGTTGGCGCCAGTTGCTTCCAGCGCAGACATGTGGTGCGACGAGCAAGAGTGACCGCCCTCACGGACAACGGAATCCAGGCCAAACTTGTCGCGGCCGGTATATGGCATAGTTGCGTCGTTGGTAACTGGATCGTCAGCGTTTTCCAGCTTGAACTCACCATTTACGCCGTTCTTGTAGTTCTCCTTAGCCACCGAAATCATCAGCTTGATACGGTTGAGCTGGTTAACCTCGGACGCGCCTGGGTCGTAGTCGACAGCAACAATGTTGGACTCGGGGTGCATCTGACGCAGGCGCTTGATAACTGCCTTACCAACAACGTGGTTGGGCAGGCAGGCAAACGGCTGAGCACAGACAATGTTTGGCGTGCCCGTCTCAATAAGGTCACACATCTCTGCGGTGAGGAGCCAACCCTCGCCCATCGTGTTGCAGAGCGAGAGAATCTGACCAGCCTTCTCGGCCAGCTCATCGATGTTGGGGTATGGCTCAAAGCGCTCGGACTTCTCCAACATCTTGTTGATTGGCGCGCGCAGGCCCTGAACCATCTTGATGCCCGCGATGTGCGTCATGCGGCTCTTGAGCGTGGTGCCCAGCTCCTTGTGTGTGTTGATCGCGTTGGAGAGGCCAAACAGGAAGAAGTCGACCAGGCCTGGAACGTTAGCCTCGCAGCCCTCGGACTCGATGACCTTGACCAGCTCGTTGTTAGCCGTTGGGTGGAACTTAACCAGAATCTCGCCAACGACGCCAACGCGTGGCTTCTGGCGGTCGTTGACCACGGGCAGGCTGTCAAACAGCTCAATGGTACGCTGGCATTGCTTATAGAATTCCTTACGAGAAATTCCGTTGATCTTGGAACGTGTATCGGCCATGAGCTGGTCATACAGCTCGTTTGCGGAGCCCTTAACCGCCTCGTAGGGGCGAACGCGATACAAGAGCTGCATAATCAGGTCGCCGTATAGCAGCGCGTAGACTGCCTTGATCAGCAAGTCGGGCTTGAACAGCTTGAATCCTGGATTGTCCTCGTCAAGGCCGGAAGCAGCGGAGACAGAAATGACCGGAATCTCTGGGTGACCTGCGTCTTTAAGTGCCTTACGAATCAGCGCAATATAGTTGGTTGCACGGCAGCCGCCGCCGGTCTGCGAAATCAGAACCGCGGTCTTGGTCAGATCGTACTTGCCCGAAAGCACCGCCTCCATAATCTGGCCCGTGACCAGGATGGATGGGTAGCAGATGTCGTTGTTGACGTAGCGAAGACCCATGTCAACGGCGCCCTGGTCAACCGAAGGCAGCAGCACAACGTTGTAACCCGCACCCTTCAGCAGCTCCTCTACCAGCTCAAAGTGGATTGGCGCCATCTGCGGAGCCAGGATGGTGTAGCCCGCTTCCTGCATCTCCTTGGTGTAGCGGACCTTCTCGTAAGCTGCGGATTCTGCCTCGCGGTACACCGGTGCACGGCGAGAAGAACTTGCGCTTCTGGCCTTTTCCAGAGAGCCATCAGCCATGCGAACGCCCTGTGGAACAGCCTCGGTAACCAGGCCGGCAGCTGCAAGTCGCTCAAGCTCTGCCTGCTGCTCGTTCAGGGCAGCCATCAGCGAGCGGATACGAATGCGCGCGGCGCCCAAGTTGGAGACCTGGTCAACCTTAAGCATGGTGTAAATCTTGCCCGAAGCCTCAAGAATCTCCTGGACCTGGTCGGTGGTCAGTGCGTCAAGACCGCAACCAAACGAGAAGAGCTGAATAAGGTCCAGGTCATTTCGGGATGCAACAAAGCGAGCCGCACGATATAGACGCGAGTGGTACATCCACTGGTCAACAATGCGAATTGGGCGCTCAGGCATCATCTTATGAGCAATGGAATCCTCGGTGAGCACGGCAAAGCCAAAGGAAGAGACCAGCTCAGGGATGGCGTGGTTAATCTCTGGGTCGTTATGGTATGGACGACCTGCAAGAACAATGCCGTGAGCGTCGTGCTCCTCAATCCACGCAAGAGCCTCGTCACCTGCGCGGTGCATCTGGTCCTTGACGTTGATATCTTCCTGCCATGCAGCCTCAACAGCGGCGTCAATTTCGGCGCGCGTAATGTGCTCGCCGCGGAAGCGACCCTTGCCTACCTGGGCGTCCTTCTCGCGCTGTTCACTGATGAGCTCGTACAAACGACGCTTGAGCTCGTTTTTCTTGTCGTACGGAATAAACGGAGCCATGTACTGGATGGACGGATTGGAGAGCTCGTCCACGTTGAGGCCCAGCGCCTGAGGGTAGCTCATGACAATTGGGCAGTTGTAGTGGTTGGTTGCGGAGTCG
>CAKARF010000022.1 GCA_916720465.1 uncultured Atopobium sp.
CATTGACAAGAAGATCAGCGTCATAGTGGGATTGAAGCTGGTCATACGTAATTGCGCAGTCAACAAATGAAGAGCTTACTTGAGGGTTTCTGGAGACTCCCACAACATACGCTCCGCCTTTTTTTAATGCATAGCAAACTGCCTGGCCAGCACCACCAAAGGCTCCCAAAACGATTACTTTCTTGTGGCTCAAGTTGACCTTGAGGCTTTTAACCAGATACTCAAAGCCATACACATCTGTGTTGTCTGCTGCTATGAGTCCATTCGCTTCTTTTACCAGTGTATTTGCTGCTCCTATAGCTTGAGCATCCTCAGAAACTGAGTCCGCAAGAGCGCAGGCATTCTTTTTGTAAGGGATGGTAACGTTCAAACCACGCCAAGGTTGGCCTTTAAGAAAGTCCTTTAGCTCCGAAGCAGAAAGCTCATGAAGCTGGTAGGGAAATGACCCCAACTTTTCATGAATTTCTGCCGACCAGCTATGAGAGAGTTTCTCGCCAATAAGCCCAAAAGGAGCAAGGGGAGCTGTAGGGTTGCTTGAGGCTTGTTGTACGGTTTTAGAGCTCACGAGATGTCTCCTGAACTGCTTTTGCAGTCTTCATCAAAACCTCAAGTAACTCTAAAGCATACGGTTCAAGTTTCGGAGAAACAGAAGTTTTAACCTGGTCTTTTTTGACATCTTCTCGTGAGGAATCAAGAACAGAAAGCCCGTGCTCCTTCTTATAAGCACCAATCTGTTTGGCAACTGCAAGTCTTTGCTTAAAGAGGGCAAAGATCTGTGCATCAATCGAATCTATTTCCTGGCGCAGTGTCTCTAACTGATTAGTCATTGTGATATCCGTTCTGCTCAGAGGGCCAGGAATATAAGGCGTCGAGAAGGGCTAGCGCAAAAGCGCTTTCAACGCAAGGGACGGCGCGTAAAACTGCAGTTACGTCGTGTCTGCCTTGAACTACAAGCTGCTCTGGTTCCATAGTTTGAAGGTTAACTGAATGTTGAGGAAGGCCAATACTTGAGATTGGTTTTAGTGCGCATCTAAACCAAAGAGGGGCTCCAGTTGAAATACCGCCCAGAATACCTCCAGCATGATTGGTGGTTGGTACTACGGAGCTGTTGCGCACTTCGTAAGCATCATTGTTTTGTGAACCAAATAAATTGGCAACATTCATGCCGCTACCAAATTCTATGGCTTTAACAGCGGGAACACCAAAGATTGCAGCAGAGATGGTATTTTCAAGCCCATGGAAATGGGGGCATCCAATACCTGCGGGAACGCCCGTTGCTGCGCATTCTATGACGCCGCCAACGGTATTTTTCTCTGAGCGCAACTCTGTGAGGAGTACACGGGTTTTCTCGCCAGCTTGTGCATCGAGGAAGGGAAGTGCTTGAGGGTCAGCTTGGAGCAGCTGACCCATTTGGAGAGCAAGCTGTTTATTGGCCTCAAGAGAGTTGTCTACAAGCTCAAGGGGAGTATCGTTGATGTCCTTTATTTTGAGCACATGAGCTGCAATGGAGATTCCCTGAGCACGTAAAATCTGGAGCGCTATGCCTCCCGCAATGCAAAGAGGGGCTGTTAAGCGAGCGGAAAAATGTCCTCCACCCGTTTGTGTATAGGAGTCTCCCCATTTTGCCCAAGCAGAAAAATCAGCATGTCCAGGACGAGGGACAAGCTTTGTAGCTGCGTAATCTTGTGGTCGAACGTTAGCGTTAGGCAGCTCCACCGTAAGCGGAGAACCGTCTAAAACGCCTTCTGCTGAAATTCCAGAGATAAACTGTGGATTGTCAACTTCTTTACGCGGAGTATCCCACGGATGTGAGGGAGATCTTCTTTGAAGAAATGTCTTAAGCTCAGCTAAGTCAACCGTAAAACCAGCAGGTAGGCCTTCAATGGTGCAGCCGATTTTTGGAGCATGAGACTCGCCAAAAATAGATACTTTTACTGTTGTCCCAAAAGTTGAGGTCATCATTTATGACTCCATACTGTGGCAGACGCCACCAAGCTGCTTGAAGTGCTCAAAGAAGAGCGGATACGACTTATTGATTGCCTCAGCATGGGTGATGACAACAGGACCCGTTGCATATGAAGCCATGATAGTAGCCATCATCACAATACGATGATCCTTGCACGAGTCTACGATGCAACTAGTAGGCTGCTTTCCTCCCATGATTTCAAGAGTTGTTTGATCTTCAGAGAGCTCAACGGTCACACCAAATGCCTTAAGTACGTTGCAGATGCTTTGAACGCGGTCGGACTCTTTAAGACGAAGGCGCTGAATATTGGTAAGCTTGCTTGTTCCAGGGATAAACGCAGCTAATGCAGCAAGTACCGGGGCAAGATCGCACACCTCGGAGACAGAAATGGTAAACGGCCGCAGGTGATCCATCATACAAGCTGCACCCTTTTGCTGGCGAGAAACGCGTGCGCCCACAAGCGATAACGCGGCTAAGATAGCTCTATCTCCCTGGACACTTTGCATGGAGAGCCCTGTGACCTCTACGCCTTGCCCAATTGCTCCTGCGGCAAGCCAGGGTGCAGCGTTTGACCAATCTCCTTCGATTGAATAAACGCCTGGACAAACGTAGTGTTGAGGTTCAATGGTATAGGTGCTACTCGAGGCATCAAACGCGGCGGTAACTCCAAAATCTTGCATGACTTGTTCGGTTATAGCCAAATAGTCTTTTGACTGGATAGGTCCTGTAATCTGTATTGTTGAAGATTTACTCAACAAAGGTAAAGACAGCAAAAGTCCAGAAATAAATTGAGATGAAATATCTCCTGGTAGCTCAAATAAACCGCCAATAAGTTTGCCTGAAACCTCAAGGATCTTCTCGTCTTGCCAGCTAAAAGACATACCATGGGCAGAGAGTTCTGAGATAAGCGGCTCTAGGGGTCGAGAAAAGAGTCTTCCTTCTGCAGAAATTGTGGCGTTTACGTTTAGCGCGCCCAGAAGGGGGAGTAAAAACCTGAGCGTGGTCCCAGATTCTTTGCAGTTAATTTGCACGTTTTGAGGTCGATTTTGCTCTTTTGCAGGGACAACTCTAAATCCCTGTTTAGTTCTAGCGATAGTGATGCCTAAAGCTTTAAGACAATCAACAGTTACTTGAATGTCCTCTGAGATGTAAGGACAGGTAATGTTGGTAGTGCCGTTTGCAAATGAAGCGCAGATGAGCGCGCGATGAGCGCATGATTTTGATGGGATGGCTTCTACCGTTCCAAATAAATCATGAGGAGTTATTGAAACATCCATTTTTCACACGCTCCGTAACTAATTGCTTGATGTAAGAATACCGCAGTTGAGTGACAGAGAAGGATATGGTTAAAATTGTTTGAAGATTAAAGGAGGAAGCAAGTGAATAAACCTTTTAGCGCCGTAACTCAGGTTTTACGTGGTTATACGTACAATCAGGTTAAAGCTGTAGTTGAGGTTCTTGTTGATTCTCCTGTGCATAACGTTGAAGTAACCATGAACACGCCAGAAGCTGCCTCGTTAATTCAGAAGCTGTCCAGTGAATATAGCTCTGATATCAATATTGGTGCTGGTACCGTACTTACTCTTGAAGATCTGCGGACGGCTCATAAAGCTGGCGCCACGTTTGTTCTAGCACCAACACTGTTCTCTGAAGAGATGTTTGACTACTGCAAAGAGCATGAGATTTTAAGTGTTCCGGGAGCGTTTTCGCCAACAGAGATTGCTCATGCATTTGCTCTTGGTGCAGATATTGTCAAAGTATTCCCCGCAAATGAGGTTAGCTATGGGTACGCCAAAAAGGTATGCGAGCCTTTAGGAAACTTACCGCTTATGGCAGTTGGTGGCGTTACAACAGATACTATTGCTGACGTATTTGCTGGTGGATATGCCTATGTAGGAACTGCTAACGGCATCTTCAACAAAAACGATATCCTAACTGAAGACAAGACTGCCTTAAAAGGATCAGTACGCAAGCTTGCAGAAGAACTAGAGCGTCTAGGACGTTAGTCTTCTTTTGCTAGCTCAATCAGCTGTTTAAGTTCTGCAAATGACTTGCGCTCAATGCGAACATCACCAATGCCATAGATAAGTGCCACATCAATTGAATCTGCGTGGCTTTTCTTGTCATGAAGTGCTGCGCTGCAAAGTTCTTCCACAGTAAATGAAGTGCTGGTAGGAAGGTTATATGACTGCGTAAGTGTAATGATGTTCTCTGCGTCTTCAACAGAACAAAGACCAAGTTTAGAACAGGCTTTTGCTATCATGGCCGTTCCAGCAGCAACACAGGAACCGTGTCCAAGCTCAAAGTTGCTAAGCGTCTCAATAGCATGGCCAAGCGTATGCCCAAGGTTGAGCAGTTTTCTTGATCCTGCTTCTTTGAAGTCTGCTTCAACGATTGACTTCTTTAGTTCAATGCATGCTTGAATGAGCTCTTGTCTCTGCGATATATCGATGACCTGCATGGGGTTTCTCGCCAAAGAGATTTTATTAAAGAGGTCATATCCAGAAAGAACACCGTATTTAATGAGTTCTCCGCAGCTATCCTGCAAAAGTGGCGCGGGAATAGAATTCAGCAGCTCAAGGTTAACAATAACTGCCCTGGGGTTATAGAAGGCACCAACAAGATTTTTGCCAAAAGGCAGGTCAATGGCAGTCTTTCCACCAATTGAAGAGTCAAGCATCGCCAAAAGCGAGGTGGGGATGTGAACGAGCGCACAACCTCGCATATAGGTAGCTGCAACAAATCCCGCAAGGTCTCCGATGACTCCACCGCCAAGGGCCACAACAATGTCTTCTCGCGTAAAACGATGCTCTGCAAGAATGCTTACCAGCTTTTGATACGACTCATACGATTTTGCGTGCTCACCTGTGGACACTGTGGCAGTGGTAACGGAGTAGCCAGCTGACTCCAACGAGGTGAGAAGTTCAGAGCCATAGAGCTCATTCAAATCTGGATGAGTAACTAAAAGAATCTTTGAACCTGAGGTGTGCGAGCGAATGAGCTTACCGGCCTGCGCAAGCAGGTGATGCCCTACATGAATTTGATATGAGTCGGATGTTAGGTCAACAGAAATAGTATTCATGAGCTCCTCATTTGCTGGTTGAATTTATTTTAGCATGGGAAAATACCAGAAGAAAATTACGCAAACCGTTACAAAAGGCAGTAAGTAGGCTGGGGTATACTTATGCACCATGACTCCGTAGCTCAGTGGATTAGAGCGTTTGCCTCCGGAGCAAAAGGTCGTGGGTTCGAAACCCACCGGGGTCACCACGTGTAAAAAACCGGCCATCACTGACTGGAGATTGTTTATATGTCATTGCAAGACACTGCAGGCAAGAATAGCAAACGTTTTGAAGAAACGTATGAAGGCTTGACGTCAAAAGAAGTTGCGGAGAGAGTATCTGCAGGTAAAGTCAATACTAATACAGACGTCAAAACCAAATCTATTGCTCAGATTATTGCAGAGCACAGCTTTACGCTCTTTAACATAGTTAATGTTTTGATGGCGCTGCTTGTTGTTGTAACGGGACAGTACAGAAATGCACTGTTCATGAGCGTAGTTCTTGCAAACCTGATCATTGGTATTGTGCAAGAGATTCGCGCAAAACGCATGATCGACCGTCTGTCTCTTATGACAGCTCAGAGTGTTTGTGTAATTCGTGACGGAAAAGATACCTTTATCAAACCAGACGAGCTTGTCATTGATGATCTTGTGCGCTTAAAGACAGGCGATCAAATTCCTGCTGACAGTATTCTTGTTTCTGAACACGTAAGCGTTGATGAAAGCCTTCTAACTGGTGAGGCAGAGCCCGTGCAAAAGACCACGGGAGATGAGCTTCTCTCTGGTAGTTTTGTCGAGAGGGGCAGTCTTGTTGGTAGGGTATGCCGTGTAGGCCAGGAAGGCTATGCTGCGCGTATTAACGCAGAAGCTAAGTTTGTAAAAGAGATCAACTCAGAGATTCTTACCACCATTAAGTCGATTATTCGCGCAGGTTCCATTGCATTGATTCCGCTGGGTATTGGTCTTTTTGTTCGTACCTATTTCATTGGTAACGCCGATTTAAATGAAGCGCTTCTTTCGATGATTGCTGCTGTTATTGGCATGATTCCTCAAGGACTCGTTCTTCTCACCAGCTCGGTTCTTGCTATTGCAACCATTAGGCTTGGCCAGAAAAATGTTTTGGTTCAGCAGCAATACTGCATCGAAACGCTGGCACGCGTAGATACCCTTTGTTTGGACAAGACGGGCACTATCACCACGGGAAACATGGAAGTTGCTCGTGTTTTGGATGCTTCGTTTACGCCAATTACTGAGGCTGCAGGCGCTCTGCAAGCGGCTGTAAATGTTGTCGGCGCAAATAAAGATGACGCTAACGATACGGCTACTGCAATCCTTGCGTACGCATCCAAGCAGGGGATTCAAAGCAAACGTCCTTCTCGCGTTGTGGCGTTTTCTTCCAAGAGAAAGTACTCTGGCTGCGTTACTGAGGACGGACAGGCATTTGTTATCGGTGCAGCTCAGTTTGTGCTTGGGCCTGAGGCGGCTGATGTAATTGCAGGCTCCGATGCCTTTGCATCCATTGAACGCGTACTGGTTGCCTGCCGCGTTGACGGCTTTGACCAAAACGACGCCTTGCAGGGAACGCCACAGCTCCTGGGTTATGTGGTGCTCAGGGATCAGATTAGAGAGACCGCCCCACAAACCATTGCATACTTCCTTGAGCAAGGTGTTGACCTGCGTGTTATTTCGGGCGATGACCCTCGTACCGTCTCTGCTATTGCTGAGCGCGCGGGAGTCCCTCATGCCGACGGCTGGGTAGATGCAACCACACTGCACACAGAGGCAGATATTGCTGCAGCTGTCGAGAAGTACCACGTATTTGGTCGCGTTACGCCAGAGCAGAAGCGTGAGCTTGTTATTGCACTCCAGAATCTGGGCCACACCGTTGCCATGACCGGCGACGGTGTAAACGACATCTTGGCTCTGAGGCAGTCGGACTGCTCTATCTCTGTTGCTTCAGGTTCTGCAGCAGCTAGAAACGTTGCAGAGATTGTCCTGGCAGATAATGACTTTGCGCACATGCCAGAAGTTGTTGCTGAGGGCAGACGCTCTATCAATAACCTTCAGCGCTCTGCTGCGCTCATTCTTGTTAAGACGGTTTACACTGCAGCACTTGCGCTCTATTGCATTATTGCGCCGCCGTATCCTTTTATTCCTGTTCAAATGTCACTTTTGTCTTTTGCAACCGTTGGCCTGCCATCGTTTGTGCTGGCGCTTGAGCCAAATCACGACCGTGTAAAGGGCAACTTCTTGGTCAACATTTTGCGCAAGTCACTTCCAGCTTCTATTGCGGTTACCATCACGCTTGCGCTCCTTATGACTGCAGGTCATCTGTTTAAGCTCAATCTTTCTCAGGTATCTACGATGGCGCTTATCACCACCGCAACAGTTGGCTTTGCACTGCTCAGAAGAATCTCTTTGCCGCTTACCAAGCTCCGCATTGCACTTCTTGTTGTATGTATTGCCATTGTTGTTGGCGGATGTACAGTGGCGCAGGACTTCTTCCGTATTGCACCGCTTACCCCACGCATCTTGCCATACTTGGCACTTTGTCTGGTGATTTCCGTTATCATCTTCATCAGAATTTCCGAGCGTTACATTCACAACTATGCAAAGGATCGATTCTTTGACCTGGTTGTGAGATTAATGGGAGGAAAGTCAACTTATAGCTCTTCTGCTGATACAAACGATTAAACTGAAGCACAAGCAAAGAGTTGTGGAGGGTGTATGCGTTGTCCAAACTGTGGATCTGAGGTCGATGAAGGGGCTTTAACCTGCCCTCATTGTCAGATTGATCTAAGTTTGACCCAAAGGATTCCTGTTACTCAAGCTCACTGGTGCCCTCATTGCGGCGCCTTGGTGCCTGCTGCTGCAGAAAGCTGCCCAAAGTGCGGCCTCCCTCTGCCACAGGCGGTACCAGCTGCTCGTCCCGCGCGAGCCATCAGGCCCACGCGCAACATCTCGCTCCCAGAGATCGACGCCGCTCCAGCACCTGGCGAGAAACACGATCCACTCGCAGATGCAGACCCTCATGCAGCGTCTTCTGCTGCAGCAGATCCCACTGTTTTGCAGCAAATACCAGCCGACAACGCTGACCCAGATGCCACCAGCGCGTTTGCCTCGGTAAGTCGTAGACCAGCTCCTCGTTTTGAGTCTGCAATTCCTTCCGAGCCTTCAAAAGAGAACCTTCCTGAGGCAGAAGGAATCCCTCGCACACGCGTTATTCTGCTCTCAGCACTTCTTGTCACAACGCTGGTAGTAGCTGCAATCTTTATCATTACGCACCCATGGGACCCACAGGCAACCGATAATCGCGCAAAGGTTGAGGCTCCAGTCTCATCTACTCCTACTACCACTCCCGTTACGCATCTAACGGGACAAGACACTAGTGCAACTCAGCAAAACACAAGTTCAGATGCTGTTTTTGATGCACTTGATAGCGATTATCAGAAGCTGGGAGATCTCTCAAAGCGCCTTGATGATAACGAGAAAACCTTTGATCAGCTTGCTATTACTGGCTCTGATCAAGAGCGCGCTGATGCCCAGCAGGAAGCAGAGCAGATATCGCTGGATATCAGTAATGTTATCTCTGACCTTTCAAGCCTTGATGACTCCAATGGAAACTATCGTCAGACCATTGAAAATCTTACTAAGCTTGGCAACTGGCTTCGTAATCGTTCTGACGCTTTAAGTGATGGATGGAAGCGCTCTGTGGCTTCTTCTAATCCTTCTCAGGACAAAGAGCACATCTTGGCGCCAGTCGATAACATCAGAGACTCAAGTGGTTCCAGCTCATACCAGAAACTTTTTGATGAAAATTACGTGAATTGGAAGCCACAAAAGCAGTAAAAATCTACCGTTCAGCTGCTTTAATTTCAAAAATCTCATCATACTGGTAAAATAATTAGGTTAGAAAAGAAGTTCTTTATTACTAAGGGTTTCTCGCGTTTTTTCTTCTCTTAGATGTAAAGAAGCTTGGAGGAATTATGTTTGGACTTGATCCATTGTATACACCAGAGCGCCAGGTCACTGGTACTGAGGTAGCTGTCTTTGATACTAACAAGGGAATCATTAAGGTTCAGCTTGACGGTAAGGGCGCACCTATTCATGTAGCAAACTTCTGCGAGCTTGCAGAGTCTGGCTTCTATGACGATACCAAGTTCCACCGTCTTGTCCCTGGTTTTGTTCTTCAGGGCGGAGATCCAAATACTCGTGAGATGAGTGTTGAGGATGTTATTTTTGGTAATCCTGGTCCTGATGGAATCCCTGGTACCGGTGGTCCTGGTTATCGCATCAAGGAGGAGTTCACCACCAATCCTAATAACTCCCACGTTGATGGCGCACTTGCTATGGCTCGTTCTCAAGATCCAAATTCCGCGGGTTCTCAGTTTTATTTCTGTCTTGGTCCACAGCATGGCTTGGATTCCGGTTACACCGTATTTGGCACAACTATCGAGGGAATGGACGTCATTTCCCAGTTAAAGGTTGGCGATATCGTCAATTCCATTAGAATTGAAAACGCTTAAAGCCAAGTCGCACAGACTCTTGGAGGATATTGTGAATCAACAGGCATTTGAGTTAGGTAAATCTGCATATGATCAGGGCGACTGGTTTGTAGCTATCAGTCAGTTTGATGTGGCTAAAGCGCCAGGCGAGGTAAACGGTCAGATTGACCACCTTCTTGGTAACGCATATATGAAGCTTGGCCAGTTTGATTCTGCCGCTTCTGCCTATAAGTCAGCACTTGCTGATACGTCATATGGCAAGGTTGGCGCACTCTCCACAAACCAGGGTCGCGCTCTTCTGGCTGCTGGTAGGGTACAGGAGGCAATTGCTGCCCTTACTAACGCTGTCCAGGACGTCTCTTACGCAACACCTTATAAGGCACAGCTTGCCCTTGGTTCTGCTTACGAGAAAATCGGTGATATTCGTAACGCCGGTATTGCTTACAGAAACGCTGCAGTAGACGAGAAGAACCCTAATCCTTCATCTGCACTCTGCAGTCTAGGTGCATGCTTTATGGGTCTGAACAGACCTGTTGATGCAGTTGAGGCATATCGCACTGCTCTTGATTTTGCAAATCCTTTGGAGAACTCCAATAAGATTTATGCAGATCTTGGTCTTGCGTATGTTGCGGCTAATCGTATGTCTGAGGCGGTTGATGCCTTTACTCACGCAACCGCAGATGGCAGCTTTGTTCTGTCTAATCAGCAGCAGTCTGCCTTTGATGCTGCTCGCAAGGCAATTACTGCAATGACTTCCGGTAAGCCATCTGAGACTGACGCCTTCCTTCAGGCAGCTGGTTATGGTGCCTACGATCCACTTGATCCTACAGGCATGTCTGGCGAGCTTATTCCTTCTGCAGAAGATACTGGTTTCTTCCAGATTACTGAGCAGGAGATTATTGAGCAGGACAAGAAGGATAAGAAGATTAGGCGTAAGCATCGCCACACCGGTCTTAAGGTATTCATTACCATTCTGATCTTGCTTATCTTGGCTGTCGGCGGTGCTGGTTATGCTTATTACCGTGGCTATGGATGGCCAACCCAGCAGTCCGTTGTTCAGGATATTTTCAACGCTAAGGCACAAGGCACCGATATTGGTCGCTATGTCTCTAGTTCTGTTTCTAACACCACGCTTCAGCAGATTTCTAACAGCCTGCCATCAAGCTCCGCTGTCACCATCAACGGTGTTGACCAGAGCATGACTCACTCAACAGTAAACGCTTCTGTCAGCCTTTCTAACGGCGGAAACGTTGACTACACCATTGAGCTTGTTCGTGATGGTATTGGCTGGAAGGTGGCAAGCGTTACCACTTCGTATGTCAGCCAGAATAACCAGAACTCTGGTACAACTTCCGGTACCAACGGTTCTAACTCGGGAACTACCTCTGGAACTAATGGATCTAACTCCTCAAATTCCTCTAATAGTTCTTCCAGCTCTTCAAAGTCTGGTAACTAGTACTAAACTGTTTTAACTGTTCTTTCTGCAGGATTATTACGCACACGCGTAGCACGTTTGATTGGATATCATGTCTATCTTCGATTCGCTCTTCGGAGAATATGGCGGAGACCTAGCCATCGATTTGGGAACTGCAAACACCCTTGTTGCAGTTCGTGGTCAGGGTATTGTCATCAATGAGCCATCGGTTGTTGCAATCGATAAAAGCGAGAGCCGCGTTTTGGCCGTTGGCGCTGATGCAAAGCGCATGATTGGTCGTACCCCTGGCTCCATCATTGCTGAGCGCCCTCTTAAAGACGGCGTCATTGCAGACTTTGATGTTACTGAGGTTATGCTTCGTTACTTCATCGAGAAGGCACGTGAGCGCAAATATCCTTGGTCACCACGTCCACGCGTAGTTGTTTGCGTTCCTTCTGGCGTTACATCTGTCGAGAAACGCGCTGTTTTTGAAGCAACTATTCAGGCAGGCGCACGCCAGGCATTCTTGATTGAAGAGCCTATGGCTGCAGCTATTGGTGCAGACCTTCCAATTGAGGATCCTACAGGTTCTATGGTTGTAGACATTGGTGGCGGCACTACCGAGGTTGCCGTTATCTCCATGGGCGGTATTGTTGTCTCGCAGTCCATCAGAACTGCAGGTGACGAGTTTGATCAAACTATTCTTGAGCATGTTCGTGATGCGTATAACCTCTCTATTGGTGAGCGTACCGCAGAAGACATCAAGATTAAGGTTGGCTCAGCAGCTCCTCTTGCAGAAGAGCTTGACGTTGAGGTAAACGGTCGTGACGTCATGAGTGGTCTTCCAAAGACAGTTCGTATTGAGTCAGAAGAGATTCGTCGTGCTCTTGATCGTCCTCTTGACGAGGTCACCAAGGCTGTCAAAGATGCGCTTGATGTGACTCCACCAGATCTTGCCTCCGATCTTATGTACTACGGTATTTTGCTTACCGGTGGCGGCGGAATGCTTCGCGGTCTTGATCAAAGACTTCGTGAAGAGACTGGCGTTCCCGTTAACGTAAGCCCAACCGCGTTAGAAAATGTTGTTACCGGTTGTGCAAAGGTTCTTGAGGCTAACGCATTGTCCGGTGGATTTGTTCAGAGTGCAGGCCAATAAATATGCCATTGTCTCATCAGATTCAGGGTGCTTCAACAGGCCTTGGATCTAACAATAATAAGCATACGGGCGGCCGTAGTTTTATTATTCTTTCGCTGCTTTCAATTGTGTTATTGACGGTCAGCGCTCGTATGGGTACAGAAGGACCGCTCGAAATGGTTCGAGGTGGATTCTCTACTATTACCATGCCTTTTAGAATGGCGGGTTCTGCTATTGCCATGCCTTTCCAGGGCATTGGTAACATTTTTAGTAACTTAACAGCAGACCAGCAAACGCTTTCTGACCTCAAGGCAGAAAACGAGCAGCTGCGCTCAAGAAATGCAGAGCTAGAAGAGACAAATCAGTCCACGCAGCGTCTGCAGGGTCTTCTCGACCTCAAAAATACCTATAACCTGCAGTCCACAGGTGCTCGTGTTATCTCTGGTTCTACTGACTCGTTCA
>CAKARF010000023.1 GCA_916720465.1 uncultured Atopobium sp.
TTTCCAATGGCCGAGGCCAGGTGAGATAGTGGTTAAGCTCACAAGAGAATCCAAACGGATTCTCTATTTAGCAGCATCAATTGTGTCTCTTTTGTTCATGCTTTTCTTTGCATGGACACTCGTGCAGTATTTCTTTGCGCCCGTTTCAAGCACTTCTGCTCAAGAAGCTCCCGCCGCGCAAGGTCAGACGGTAGTAGGTACTTCTGCCGCTCAAACAGACTCTCAGACGGCACAGTTGCAAGGAAGTTCTGGCTCAGATACTCAGTCAAATTCTGATGCGACTAAAGACCAAGATTCTTCTGGTCAGAACACGTCGGAGCCTTCTAACTCCAGCAACTCAACAAACGCAGTAGCTGCTCCTCGTAAAGAGAACAGTGCGCTTTCTGTAAGTGTTACGGTTGACGGCTCTGCAGCCAAGGGGTCTTCGTTTACTGTCAACCTCCAGGTCCAAGAGGGTACCTCGGTCTACGATGCATTACTTGCAAGTGGAGCCGGGGTAAATGCACGTAGCACGTCGTTTGGCATGTATGTTGCGGCTATTAACGGACTTGCAGAGCGTGATCATGGTCCACAGAGCGGCTGGGTGTACTCCGTTAACGGTGCCCAGCCTAACTACACGTCTGACGCATATGTACTGCACGACGGCGATTCAGTTGTTTGGACATACGTTAACGCGGTGAACTGATGAATCCGGCACGCACAAGTTTTTCTCGCCTGCATCCACTCGCTACGGTGGTGCTTTTTGGATGCGAAGTTGTGCTTGCTGCTTTTTCTTTTCAGCCTCTTTGCGCGCTGATTGCTTTTGTAGGCGCTGAGGCCTGCATAGTTCAGCTATTTGACATTAAACATGCCGTTAGACAACTTGTTTGGTATGTTCCCATTATTGTATTGATGACAGTTATCAATCCGTTTTTCTCGGCATCTGGGTCTACTGTTTTGTATTCTTTTGGGCACACACAGCTATATGCAGAGAGTTTTGTGTACGGTGCTACCTCAGGTTTGGTGCTCGTAAGTACGTTGAGCTGGCTTGAGTGCCTGTTTGTGGTGATGTCTCCGCTCGAGTTGTTACAGCGCTCAAGCGTGCAATTTCCGGGATTACAGCTGGTTTTAAGCCTTTCTGTGCAGCTTATGCCACAGTTGCTTTCTGACCTTACCGTGGCGCAACAAATTCAGTCGGCAAACACCGCAGCTCAAACGTGTGATTCTGCGACGCAGAAGCCTCGGCAAAGCCGCTTTCCAGGTCAACGCCGTTTTTTGAGTACGAGAAAAGCTATTGTGCAGACAGCCAGCACAATCAACGCAGTGTGCATGAGTGCGCTAGAGAAGTCGATAAGTACGTTTCAGTCCATTGTGTCTCGAGGCTGGGGAATGACAGGACGCAGGAGTAGGTGGAATACCCAGGTGCTTGATGCCTACGACACCCTGGCGCTGTTGTCGTTTGCTTTCTTAGGCGTTGTAGCAGCAACTTCTTTGTATATGCTTGTCCAAGCTTGGCAGTTTTACCCCACTATGCCCGCGTTTCAACTGAGTTTTTGGTATCTGGGAGTAGCTCTATTTGCCGTTTTACCAGTAGTTTTTGTGCGTCTTGATGCCGTCTTATGGGAGCAGTCAGTATGAGCGAGTACCCTTCCTACCAGCAGAATTTATTTACATCTTCAACTAGGGAAGAAGTAATTCTTGCTATTCAGAATCTCTCGTTTGCATATGCTCTAGCTCCAAACAGCAAGGTCGTAGAGGATTTTTCCTGCAAAGTTTATGCAGGTCAGATTAGCCTTTTGCTTGGACCAACTGGTTCAGGCAAGTCAACTATCTTGAGCCTCATTAATCCCGAGATTGCGCCTCAAGGTAGGCGAGACGGTTCCATTATTGTTTGTGGTCAGGAAGTTTCTGCGATGACGCAGGCGCAGTCTGTGGATACCATTGCTTTTGTGCCGCAAACTGCTTCGCGTGCACTGGTGTGCGAGACGCCTCTTAAAGAACTTGCTTTTGGCCTGGAAAATCGAGGTGTTCCTGAGAAAGAAATGCGTCGTCGCATTTTTGAGACGGTCAGTTTCTTTGGCATGGAATCGCTCTTGCACAAACGCTGCAACGAGCTTTCCGGAGGAGAACAGCAGCTAGTAGCCCTTGCTGCAGCGCTTGTCATGCACCCAAAGCTGCTTTTGCTGGATGAGCCAACCTCGCAGCTGGATCCGTTTGCGCAGAAGAACTTCACCGCGCTCCTGGAGCGCGTTGCGCGCGAGCTCAACGTTGCCGTGCTTGTTGCCACCCACGACGTCACCGCGTTTGAGCACCTCGCAGATACCCGCATCCACCTCGACGGCGAGAAACCCGATGCACTCCAAGCAGACAGCTCTTCTCGCCAGACGCTCTGTCCTCGCAACCCCGCGCCCAACCAAGCATCCACCGTGGCCGACAACTCGCTCGCACTTGAGTTCAGCGCTGTTACGTTTGCGTATCCGCAGAGCGAACAGTTGGTGCTCAACAAGTGCTCGCTTGAGGTTTCGGGGCGAGAAATTCGTGCGCTCGTAGGTGGCAACGGCTCTGGTAAGTCAACGCTGCTAAAGCTTGCAGCAGGTATTCTTCGTCCAAGAAGAGGCCGCGTCTACAACCAGCTCCAGCAATCCCAGGGATACATCCCGCAAAACCCCGAGCTGCTCTTTACCTGCCAAAGTGTGGGCGAAGAACTTGCCCAGTGGCAGCAGAGCGGCGCCTATTCTGACCAGGAAGTTCAGGAGCTTCTGGAAGCTTCGGGACTTCTTGCTCGCACAACATATCAGAAGCTAATGTCTGCTCATCCATATGACTTGTCTGGCGGACAGCAACAACTTTTGGCGCTAGTAAAAGTGATGCTCACAAAGGCGCGTCTGCTCATTTTTGACGAGCCCACAAAGGGTTTGGATGCTCCGACCAAAGAAGCCGTTATCAACCTGCTCTCTTACGCACAAGCAGAAGGTACGACCATACTAGTAGCAACGCACGACATGCAGTTGATATCGCGCGTTGCTGATAACGTTTCTCTAGTTTTTGATGGCCAGATTTCTCTGACAGAGCCAACTTCAGAGTTCTTTGAAAACTCGTGGGTGTGGTCAGCGGAGTAGGCAGTTAGAACCTTAAGAAAGGCTCCTCATCCTGACCAAGCTCCTCAAGAAGCTTATCGTCAAGATCATTGATGTCGCCAAACTCCTCGTGCTCATGCTCCTCTTCATCTTCCTCATGATCGTGAGAATGCTCATTGAAGCCGTACGCATTTGCCGTCTCATCATCAAAATCAAGCGTTGGAAGGGCACTGGTAATGCTGCAAAGGCCAACCCCTGCAGGCATAATCTTTTGCCACTGGGCAATCAGAGGAGTGGTAGGAACTTCTCCCAACTCAACAATGGAATCCAAGAAAATCTCTTTTGCACCATCAAGCAGGTCAGATGTCTTTGCAACCTCAATAAGGTGCTCCGAGAAAAGCTCAAGTGCATGATCTGTGGAGTCTGCCTCAACAATGCAAGGCATAAGGCAGTAGTTGTCAGTAGAATCAAGCTCGTCATTATAACTAAAGTTTCCCAGATAGATCATGAGACCTCCTTGTTGTAGTTTCAAATCATCTTATGCCAAAATAAGACAGACTTTCTCGATATTTTTATTTTGACGGTAAGCGTGAGGTTCTCGTGGATAATCGGCACACGTTATCAATTTTTCTAGAGGTTGTAGCACTCTTTGCTACTCCTATTATCCTTGCTGTTGAAATGATATATTTTCCCGAATTTACTGCGGCATCTTCAATTATTTTAGCAATCATTTCAGTTGCATTATTTATGTTAAGTTTTGAGACCCAAAAGCCTTCAGTTGCCAAATTGGTACCCACGGCCGTCTTTAGCGCCTTGGGAGCCGCGGGAAGAATTGCCTTTGCACCGCTTGCATACGTAAAGCCTGTCTCAGCAGTTGCTATCTTTGCTGGAGCGTTTCTCGGAAGACACGCGGGCTTTCTGGTAGGTGCGCTATCTGCGCTTCTCTCCAACGTTTTCTTTGGACAAGGTTCGTGGACTCCGTGGCAGATGTATGCGTGGGGACTTGTTGGCTATCTGGGCGGTCTTCTTACAACCTTTACACCGGCTCATTCTGCAACCGCTGGTCACGTAGCCCTTTCACAAGGCGAGAAACCCCACAAACTTCCACCTTTTCTTCTTATGGCTTGGGCGTTTATTTCCGGACCATTCTTTGGCCTGTTAATGAACGTGTACTTTGTTATTGGATTTGTGCATCCTCTAACCCTCGAATCTGCTCTTCTTGCGTTTTTAGCTTCTGTTCCGCTTGATCTTACGCATGGAGTGGCAACGCTTATTTTCTTGATTTTGCTTTGGCTTCCGTGGCAAACATCCGTTAGCCGAATCCTCACAAAATATAATCTCACTGGTAGAAGTTTTAGATAAACCAAATTTTGCCGTCTGCCTAAAATATCTTTCATTTTGCAGCCATTGATCTAGACTTAATCTACTGTCAGCCCCCAGATTCTGGGGGTAAAAATGCCACCTACATCTATCTTTGCTGCAACGGCAAGCTCAACACTTGAGCTGCTTGCCCCTACGCGCTGTGTCGTGTGCGAGAAACCCGGTCAGCTCCTCTGCGATGAGTGTCGGGCAAAGCTGCCATGGATTTCTCAACAATGGGCATGTCCTAATTGCGGTGCTCCGTATGGGAAGCTTGTCTGTTCAGAGTGCGCTGATAAAAAGAAGCGTCCCGTTCAGTGGGAGAGTAGGGCAGTTATTTGTGCCATGGGATTTAAAGGCCCTCCAGCACGGTTGATTTTGACGCTTAAAGACGGCCATGAACTTCGACTAGCGCCGGTAATTGCCGCGGCTATTTTGTGTGCGCTTGAAGAAGCTTCACCATGGAGTGCTCGTGATGGCACTTCTCGCTTTGATAGTTCAAAAATTGATGGTGTTTGCTTTATTCCGGCAACTACAGAGGCATACGCGCGCAGAGGCTTTGATCATATGGAGCTGGTAGCTCAATCGTTTTGTCAGCTTACAGGCCTGCCTTTGTACGACGTGCTTATACGTCCACATGCAAAGGACCAAAGAACGCTCTCATCCGCTCAAAGACAAATCAATTTGAAAGGAAGTATTGCTTGTACCGTACCAGTTAACCAATCAAATATTTTACTTTTAGATGATGTGGTAACTACCGGAGCATCAATTAGAGAAGCCACAAGAGTACTTTGTGCCGCAGGCGTGCAATCTGTAACCGTAGGCGCATTAGCTCGCGTATGGTGAGTTACCTATGGTTGCAAACGGCTATACTTGATAAGTCTTTTCAGGTCTGTGGTTGCGAAGTTCTCTGTGAGCTTTTAGTCCATGACAGACGAGGTCAAAGGGATCCACGTAAGTTTACGTGTGCGCATGTAAACGATCATGGCTCGTCCTAGAAGTAAGCCATACCGCCTGTTATATCAAAGAGACAAAGGGTCTCGCAGGCGAGAGAACTAGTAGTGGAGCTGCTGCGGTAGCAAAGCAAACGTTCCAGTATGCGAGTGTGGGGTCAAATACCAGGTCAGCTGAAAAGACACCTGTTTAGAAGAAGGAGTTCTGATGACGCGCGTTAAAAGCTCTCTTAAGGTGTTACTTCTTATAGCACTAGCTGTTGTTTTAACAGGATGCTCCATTGGTCCTATCAACATTGATTTGGACAAATGGTTCCACGTCAAGTCGGTGCAAGAGGCAATTCAAGAGAAGCGAGAAGCTCGTCAGCAGAAGATTCCTGATTCCGCATTGCATACTGCTGGCACCCTTACGGTTGGTTTGCGCACGCAGTCAGTGACCGCCCCTATGATTGTGGCCTCGGAAGGCGGAACGCTGCAAGGAATTGACGTTGAAGTTGCCTCTGCGATTGCAGATCAGTTGGGCGTAGACGTTAAGTTTGTGTCAGTTAATGGACCAGTTGATGGTCTGCAAGCAGGCTGCGACATTGTCATGGATGTTAGGAGCGGTGAAGATTCAACAAGCACGCTCATTTCTGGCTATGCAGAGTCCACAACAGCGCTTTTCCGCAAGGGTTCAGAAACAGACATTACTGCTGATAGTTTGAGCGGGAAGTCCGTTGGTGTTCAAACGGGCTCTTTGTCCGAGCGAGCAATGGGTCAGGTGCTCACCGGTATGTCTGTGCAAGGTTTTTCTAACTTAAACGATGCTTTTGAAGCACTTGAAAATGGCTCCATTGATTATGTGGCCTGTGATGCATATGCTGGCGCTTATCTTGCAGCAAACAAAGATATTTCTATGGTTGGTGTCGTTGACGTTCCATCCACGATTGGCATTTCTGTAGCAACAAGCAATAAGACTCTTGCTACGCAAATTCAACAAGCTCTTTCGACTATTCAAGCTGATGGAGTAGAAGGAGTCATCAGAAATAAATGGGTTGGCATGTTACCACACCTTTCAACCACTAATAAGATTCCTGGCCTTGTAGAAGTATCTACGCAATCTACCAGCGCTGATTCATCTACATCTTCCTCTGAGCAAAATTAGTCACGCATAAAGAGAAATAGTCTCAACCGTTTACCGCTCAATTCAATTTTTTATGGAATGATTGACCGACAAATGGGTATTGTTGTTATACAGACATCAGATAGAAGATGTCTCGTGTATCCGATAGGAGGCTCCCATGGTGGACATCAAGATTTCGGGACGCAAGGTAAGTATTTCTGAGGCTTTGCGCGCACACGTAGACCAGAAAATCGGTGATGCTCTTAAGGTATTTGACATCACTCCTATGTCTTGCGATGTAGTTCTCAGAGTAGACAAAAACCCTTCAAATCCAGATAGAAAGACAGCTGAGGTTACGGTATTTGTTCGTAACAATGTTGTTCGTGTCACCGCCAGCTCTGACGATATGTATGTAGCTATTGATGAAGCGGCAGAAAAGGTCTCCAGGCAGCTGCGTAAGTACAAGACAAAAGTTGTTGAGCGTCGCCATCATGTAAAGTCTGAGCGCGGAATCGCTCTTACACAAGAAGATCTTGCTAATCTCATTGAGATTCCAGCTGAAGACCTTGATGACCAGCTTGTTCGCGAGAAGTACATTGATCTTGAGCCAATGACAGAAGAGGAGGCGCTTGTCCAAACTGACCTTCTCGGCCATGATTTTTATGTCTTTGTTAATTCTTCCACTGGTTTGACCAATGTCATTTACCATCGTAAAAATGGTGGATACGGAATTATCAAACCTAAGATCGAGGAACCAGATGTTCAATAAAAAAGATAAAGCCGAAGAGGAAATCAGCGAGGTCGCCTTTGAAGACCTTGAGCCTACTGAGCTTTCAGCTGCATATCATAAGCCTAGTAACGTTCGAATCATCATGGACTCCTGCGCAGACTTTGCTCCAGGAATCGCTGAGCAGCTAGGTGTTGATATCATCCAGTTCCCGTATGTGGGACTAGATGGAGAGCACTATGACGATGGCTGGAAGAGCATTAGTGCACATGAGTTCTTTGAGGGCATGCGTAAGGATAAAAAGCTACGCTACACCACCTCTGCAATTACTCCTGGTCATTACCTTGAGGTCTTTGAGCGCGCTGCAAAACAGGGTACACCTACGGTATATCTGTGCTTTACCTCAGCTCTCTCTTCATCGTTCTATGCAGCTGAGCAAGCAGCAGATATGGTAAGAGAGAAATATCCAGATTTTGAGATTTACGTAGTCGACAATGGTGCGCCTTCGTCCGCAGCTCAGCTGCTTGGACTTGAGGCAGTTCACCAAGCCAATAAGGGTCTCTCGGCAAAAGAGATTGCCGAGTGGGCAGAAGATGCTCGTAACTACATTCATGGCTATTTAACACTTGAGACCTTGGATGCTCTTGCTGCGGGCGGTCGTATTCCTGCAGCTGCAGCAAATATTGGTGGCAAGCTTGATGTAAAGCCAGAGCTTACCTATGACTCAACAGGAGCTCTTACCGTCAAGACTGTGTGCAGAGGCCGTAAGAAGGCACTCAAGTCTTTGATTCAGGACTTCAGAGATAGCTATTCTCATGACACCTCACTTCCTGTCGGCATCATTTCTGCAGACTCACAGAAAGATGCCAATTGGCTAGAGGCTCAGATTCGTAAAGAGAAGGGCTGCGAGGGACTCACCATTATTCACAGTCAGGTGGGACCAGTCATTGGCGCTCACGTTGGCCCAGGCATGGTAGCTATTGTCTTCTGGGGTACTGACCGCCGCGAGAAGCTTTCGCTTTCTGACCGAATTGCTAACAGGGTTCGTAAATCTAATTAACGGGTACAAGGTATGGGGTCGCTCTTTGGAGCGGCCCCAGTTTGTATATTTATTTCAGTCTGAAAGGACTCATACATGGCACTGAGCAAGAATGCAAAGGTTGCTTTTATTGGAACAGGCATTATGGGCGCTCCTATTGCGGAGCACCTTATTTCTGCTGGCTATGATGTTACTGTTTACAACAGAACACCAGAGAAAGCGCATAAGCTTGTCTCGTTGGGCGCTCACGCTGCAGAGAGTGTGGCAGATGCTGCAAAAGACGCTGACGTTGTCTTTACCATGGTTGGTTATCCAACTGATGTTGAAGACGTTTACTTGGCAACAGATGGCCTTATCCGCGTTGCTAAGAAGGGTGCGTACCTTATTGATCTGACCACTTCTTCATCTCAGCTTGCTCGCGATATTCACGATGCTGCTGAAATTGAGGGAAAGCATGCCTTTGACTGTCCAGTTACGGGCGGTCAGAAAGGCGCCCAGGACGGTACTCTTACGCTGATTGTCGGTGCAACTGAGAATGATGTTGAGCCAGTACGCGCTCTTCTCGAGACCTTCTCGGCAAAGATTTTCTGCATGAGTGGTGCTGGTAAGGGTCAGACCGCAAAGCTTTGTAACCAGGTTTCTCTTGCTTCCTGCATGATTGGCTATGCAGACGCAATGGCCTTGGCAGAGCAGGGTGGACTTGACGTTGAGCAGATACTTGAGGTTGTTGCTAGTGGCATGGGTTCTTCTCGCGCACTTAAAGAGCTTGCTCCTAAGTCGCTTGAGGGAGACTTCCAACCAGGATTTTTGGCTGAGCACTTCCGCAAGGATATTGCGCTTGCTCTTGCTCAGTCTGAGGACCTTGAGATTACCCTCCCTGGTGCAGAGACCGCCTTTACCTTGTATGACATGCTCTGCCAGATTGGTGGCGCTCGTAAGGGTACTCAGGCAATCTCACTGCTTTATGCTGATGAGGCTACGAGCACTGCAGCTGGTCTTGACTGGTCGCTTCTTGAGAGCCAGGAAGATGAGGGTGAGCACGAGTGCTGCTGTGGTCACGACCATGAAGATGGTGATCACGAGTGTGAGTGCCATGGTCACGGACATCATCATGACCATGAAGGTCACGAGCACGGTCATGATGGCCACTGCTGCCACTAAGTGCTAGCCGCAAAGGAACCCCGATTATGAGTGATATTTCTACTCCTCAGAGCTCTATTGCGGTTTTCATCGATTATGAAAATTTGGCACTAGGAACAGGCAAAAGAAAGCGCAACGGTCATCAAGAGCCAGGCCATCTTCCAGAGATGAAGCTCATTATGGAGAGGCTTGTTGATAAGGGTCGTATTACTGCTAAGCGTGCATACTGCGATTGGCAGCGCTTTCCAAATGCTATTACACCCCTGCATGAGCTTGGCATTGAGCTCATTGAGATTCCCGATAGGGCTTATACCGGCAAGAACTCTGCCGATATTAGACTTGCGGTAGATGCTGTTGAGATGTGTCTTACTAAAGACCACATTGACACATTCGCTGTGCTTTCTGGTGACTCGGACTTCTCGCCACTTGTGGCAAAGCTTAAAGAGGCTGGTAAAACGGTCATTGGCGTTGGTATGAAGGAGTCTACCAGCTCGCTTCTTGCTGAGGTTTGTGACGAGTTTATCTTCTACGAGGATATTTTGAGTTCTGGCAGAATTCCAGACTTTAAAGAGAAGGTACCTGTCGAGAAACACGACTGCTATCAGCTCTTATTTGAGACCATTGAGTCTTTGGAGCGCGAAAGCGAAACATTTATTTATGCGTCTCGTTTAAAGGAGACTATGCGAAGGAAGCGTCCACAGTTTGCTGAGGCAACTTATGGATATCGTTCGTTTACTTCTCTTTTACGTGAAGCATCGAGCCTTGGATTTATTAAAATTCATGAGGATCAAAAAAGCGGCACCGTTGTCGTAGACGGATTTAGAGAATAAAGGGTGTTTTAGAGAGGATTTAGGTTTCATGGCAGAAAAGAAAGAAACTGCTCAGAAGCCAAAAAAGGCTTCAACTAAGGCAACCGCAAAAGCGGGCTCTACAAAGGCGCCAAAAGAAGAAAAGCAACCTGCTAAAAAGGCTACTAAAAAGCCAACTATGGCACAGATGAAAAAAGTGAATGCACTGGTCATTGCTTTGTCTGATGCTAGTAGGCGCGCTCGTCAAGACGCATCTCATGAGCTTGCGGAGCTAGCCCATATTGCTCCTCTTGCCTTTGAAGAGCACATTGACTCTCTTATTGATGCGCTGTATAGGCCAGAAGCACAGACTCGTTGGGAAGTGCTTGATGCGCTTGCCAATCTGAGCGCTCACTTTGGTGACCAGGTCTTTAAGGCATTTGATGCTGCTGAGGCTTCTCTGTTTGACGATGACTCAGCAACGGTGCGTCTCGCAGCATTTTTGTTCCTCTGTCAGTACGGCGCAACTTCTGCAAAGCATTCTGATGAAGCATGGCCGCTTTTGGATGAGGCGGTTCAGTGTTATCACGGAGATGCTGAGTACCATGACATGCTCCAGGGTCTTCTCGCCTTAGCACACGGAACTATTTCTAAGGACGTGAAGAAGGCATTGTCGCAGCGTATGAAGTTTGATGCGGAAAATGCCACTGGATACATTAAGCAGTATTCGGAAGAGATTGTTGCAGCTACCAAGTAATGTGATTTGCTTGTAAACGACTGTGTACAAACGGGGGAGTTTACTGGTTGTATGTTTTATGCATGCTAATAAGAGTAAACTACAGGTTTGTATTGTGTACGCATAGTTGCATTAAGCGATGAAAGGCAAGGATATGCCATCTATTGATGTAAAAAAGAACTCAAAGATCTTTATTGGTGTAGGAGCAGTTGTACTGTTTGCTCTAGGTATTGTCATCGGTCGCTTCCTCCTTGGTGGTGGCGGAGCTACTGGTTCTTTGAACGGTCGCACCACACTTTCTGAAGGCGAGCTCAACACTCCTATTGCTTCTTATACCTACAATGGTCAGACCAAAGAAGTAACGGCTCGTGAGATTATTGAGAAAACTTCCGGTCTTGACGCAGTAAAGCAGTCTGACGGCACCTACGCTGTTCCACCAGCCGATAAGATTATTGGCTATGTTCGCAATGCTCTTGTTGTTGCTGAGGCTCAGAGTAAAGGTATTACCGTCACTGATGACGAGGTCAACAATTACATGCAGACCAACTTCAAGACTACTGATGTCAGCCAGATTGCTTCTAAATTCAACATCTCCGAAGATGCTGCAAAGAAGCAAATTAATGATGCTGTCATTATGAAGAAGTATCGTGATAGCGTTCTGACTACCGCTCTTCCAGATGCTCCACAGCAGCCAACTCCGCCTGAGGACGGCAACTCCGAGACCACAAGCCAGGAGTACGCTCAATACATCATTGGTCTTGCTGGTGATGAGTGGGATGCTAAGAACAACACTTGGGCTTCCCAGGACGGTGATTACTACAAGCAGCTCTCTGCTTACTCAATCTCCAACGATTCCGCTTCTTTTGCAGCTGCTCAGACCGCTTATCAGGTTGCAATGAGCAAGTACTCTGCTGTTGCAAGTAAGGCATCTCAGGAGTGGTCACAGAAGATCAATGAGATTCTTGGTAAGGCATCTATCGCTGTTTACTCTCTTGCTCTCTAGGATCTGAAAAGCAATGAAAGTTGCTATTAGTGCTTGTTTACTTGGCCTCCCCGTCAGATATGACGGAGGGGCCAAGCCTGTTTCTG
>CAKARF010000024.1 GCA_916720465.1 uncultured Atopobium sp.
GCATTGAAGAGCGCGAAGACATTATGGTCTGGTGGAAAAATCATGAAAGTATAAGGCACAGACCTCTCATCAATTAGTGATGAAGAGATTGAGGCAGTATATAATGAGCTCAATCTGAGGCCACGTAAGCGACTGGGTTGGAAGTGCCCTTGGGAAGTTTACCATCACCAAACGTTGCACTTGCTTTGAGAATTCAAGAGCGAAAACCCCTTATCGGACAGTTATTTAGAAACTGATTTTCCAAAGAGTGTCACATCTTCTCCGATTCGTATCCCGTATAGAAGGGTCAAGCAAGTGTCGCATGAATTTCATTATATACAAGACAGCTTTATTTAGAATCAGTTGAAGGACACACGTAAGATGGAGAAGTTGGAGTTTAAATGCACTTTACTCGAATATTCCTCTCCACAATCTCTTATGCCCCCAAGGTATCGATCGGAATAACATATATCCCATCCGAGCGCCGTCTACGCGCCATCGTCCCTTTACCGAGCAGCACAGCCATAAAGCTAGGCTTAGGATTTCTTGCTGCAGGATTAGCAGCCACCTTTCTCGCAACTCTTATGAGATTCGCAGCCGCATCTTCTACTTTAGATTCCCCCATCTTGATTTCAATGGCTGCCCATCGACCATCTGTCAATTCAATAATGGCGTCAACCTCAAGCCCATCGGCGTCCGCATAATATCGTAAAGATCCCCCATACGACTTAGGCAAAGCGGAAACGTAAACGGACAAATCATGAATGCAGAGTGACTCAATCAATAAACCAAAAAGCTGTCCGTCTTTAAGTAAGCGTGAAGAGTCGACACCTAATAAACTGGCCACGAGAGACGTATCGCAGAAATATCGTTTTGGTTTCGTGCGCAGCCTTGACTTTGACCTGATTGGCGCATCCCAGCCCGAGAGCTCCTCAATAAAATAGTTGCGTCTAAACTCTTCAAGGTATGAGGATATGGTCCCATCCACCGGAGCTATATTGTCAAAGGCAGCAATATCATCTCTCACGGTACCCAGCGTTGCACTCGTTGCTACATTTCGTGCAAGAGATGCAGCTATGCGGCGGGACAGAAGTGGACTTTTCCCCGCGCGAGGCATGCTTACATCAAAAAGCGCATTAAGATACTCATCGGTAACGGCCCTTGGATCCGCCAATTTTTTTGTTTGAAGAGCCGGCCACCCACCGCGGCATACAATATTGGCTAAATCGGCGAGATCAATATGAGATTGAGCCGGCTGGAAGGAATCTTCAAAGAGTCCCAAAAGAGATACTGCTCCCGTAGAATCTCCAGTCTCTGCAAGACTCATAGTATGCATACGCAACCGTGCAATGCGTCCTGCTCCACTGTGTCTTTTTTCATCTTCGGGAGGAGTGGAGGAGCCTGTCAAAATAAACTGTCCCGGCTTATTTGCACTATCATCAATCCTATGACGTACAATATTCCATATAGCAGGTATATCTTGCCACTCGTCAATAACATGAGGGGTATCACCAACAAGAGCAAGCTGTGGATCATCCATATAGATCTGTTCGGATTCATCCACACGTGTCACACTCTTGCCAAATGACTGTGCCGTCCAGGATTTCCCCGACCAACGAGGACCACAAAGTTCTATACCACCAAAGGTATCCAGAAGGACCTGCACCTGTGAATCAATAATACGAGGAATGTATGTTTCCGGCTTAAACTTTGAATATCTCATAAGACCCCCTTCCTCGTAAGAACTATTGTAATGCCTGATGATAGCACAAATTCAACTCTTCATTAATGATTTTCGAGGATTTCCATTTATGATTTTCGAGCTAACTCAACTATGTTTTTCGAGCCATTATATTGATGATTTTCGAAGAATTAACCGCAGTGAAGGAATTGCTGTACGCCGTAATTCCTCCTAAATTTCGCCGACAAGAAGCCCGTGGTTTCTCCAACTTCGAAAATATCGAGGCAATTTCACAAGGTATAATAGCCGGTATTACAAAGTGCGTATGCCATACGTATACAGCGGCTATAAAAACGAAAGGTCTGTGTTTTATGAGTGAGCAGAGTCATGCTGCGCGCAAGAAAAATACATTCCAAACCACAGAGATTGATGACAGTGCCGCACAAAAAGAAAGAATCATTGCAGCCGCCTATTCTATTGGGGCAAAACAAGGACTTGCCGCAATTTCCGCACGAGGAGTCGCACGGAATGCAAATGTTTCAGTTGGCTACTTGTACAAACTCTTTCCTTCAAAGAGCGACATCATGGTCGCGGCTGCTGAACGTTATTTTGAGCACACTCTCTTCCAGGAAATATGTCATATCAACGTGGAAGAATCATACGTCGAGTATTGCAAGAGACTTTGGGATTGCGCCTCTGCAGCAGTTGCTGTCTTTAGGAGAGACTGGTTAAGGGACTGGAAAGATCTTCCAAAAGCCGATCTTCTCGCCGCCCAAATTCGCATGGATACCATGCTTGAACATGCAAAGTCAGGATTTGAAAAAGTTCTCACACAAGATGAGCATATTGATTGGAAAACACTACCGGCAGAGATAGATGTAGCGTCTATTACGACGTTTACCGTGCGTGCCATGTTGGATTCCTTACGCGAGAAAAACGCCGATTGCACGGTACTGTTTACGCTCCTTGAACGCGGTCTTTACGATACCGGCCGGCATAATCTCTAAAATAGCGTCTGACCAAAGCATCGTGAACCAAACCGTATTGTTGTTCACACTATGGCAACTAGCATCAATACCGTCCATAAATCACGACCAAATGCTTGAACCAAAAGGTAGAGCAATATGTATGGGACGGTGTCTTTATGCTTGGATTTGCTACGGTAGCGATTACAGGTGCGCTCGTTTTTTATACTATTGGCGTTTTTGCCGAACACCAGTCGGGCACACTTAAACTGAGTCATATCGTGCTTTTTTACTTGGGGTTTACGTGTGACACAACAGGAACAGCATGTATGTCTTTTATTGCACAAAACGGCTCTCAGAATCCGGTACATGCGACGACCGGAGCACTTGCAATTATCCTTATGATCGTACACGCAGTATGGGCAACCATTGTGTATTCCAAGAAAAATCCTACAACGCTCGCTCGCTTCCATTGTCTCAGTATTGGAGTTTGGCTTGTGTGGCTTGTGCCTTACATTTGCGGCATGCTCATGGGAATACCGGCTCTTGCCATAGGACCAAACCTCGCGCTTGGTATAGCGATTGGTATAGCCTTCGTCATTGGCCTCATTGCATATCAATGCAAACCATGTGCTCGCACGTAGCTATGAAAGGATAATTTGGCGATATAATGCGTCGGCACTACATTACACCAGCCGACCGATAGGAATCCTTACATGAATCCTTTGATTGTGTACTACTCATATTCAGGCATAACAAGAAAGCTCGTGGAAGACATTGCACTCATTACGGACGGAGAACTACAAGAGCTTGAACCTCAAGATCCGTATTCGCCTACTACTTCTTTTTATTGTCACCCTAATCGCTCTACAAAAATGGCAATACGTAGGTATTCATCCAGTTCCAAGAAGCCATATCCCACGACTCCAAGCCCAGCTCTTCTGAAGTTACCACTCTGGCCGACGTGCCCTCAACCAGAAGCATGCTGCCATCTCCAACGGCTATCAAATGTGGCGTAAGACTGAACGTATCGCAAAAAATCAACTTTGATTTTGTACGTGCACCATCTTTGGTAGGAATCTCCCATATATCAATGGATTCAACGGGAGTATGTCCAACAATTTGATTGACACCAGGAAGCGGATCTTGATAGAGCTCTGATAAATCCGCCCAAAGTGGACTGGCAATTTCGCTTCCACCACGACCTGGCCCTGCACTGTCAAGTGCAGCGAGAGCTTTATCGTCTCCACGTTGAAACATTTCATTGAGAGCATCGGAAAGCGTACAAGGAGTTTCCCTTTGGTCTGACGTAAGAAAGCGATAAGCCCACTCCCTTGTTATGCCCGCGTGTGTTACTACATAATTGCCCACAACGCATGCCATCTGAATCTTCATATAGGTAAGCGCTTCCGAAACTTCTTTATAGAGATCGGTATGCGTACCAGGCCCTGGAATACCTCGTAAATATTGCATGTCATGGTTTCCTAGGACAAAATCAACATCAAGACCATGCTTTCTTTTACCGTCAATCCATGTTAAAAAGTCATCAATCGCATCCAACATAATCGAACGGTTGGAGTGCCACTCATCAACATAGTCCCCGCAAAACACAACGCGATTAACATCCAGTTTCTTTATCGCTTGGTCAACTCGACTTAAAATGAGATCTTCTTTAAGGTGCATATCTCCTATGACAAGTGTTTTTGCTTTGTTTTCGGAATTACTCATCTTTGCCTCTCAAGAAGTTAGTTTCAAAAATTTACAACCCAAGCAGTTCGCTATGACTCCCTAAGCGCGTAGCGACAAGCACAAGCTCATCTTCTTTAATACGATAAATAAGAAGCCAATCAGGTTCAATATGACATTCGCGATGTCCTCGATACACTCCTCCTAAAGAGTGATCACACACTGATTTTGGAAGTTCTTCTCTACATACAAGCTTCTCAAGAATTTTCTCAAGTTTTTCAGGGTTTTTACCCTGCTTTTTTGCTCTTTTGTAGCTTGAATTCTCATTGCTAGTGCAACAACAAAAGACAAGGTAGTGACCCATGGGTCTACAATGGCGAGAAAATCAGGCTCCATGCAAGCGTCCATGGAAAGGCAATCTCGGGCACGCTTCAAAGTCTGCCTGAAAAGTGCAAAGAATCTGTGTTTGAGACACAGATTCTTTGATGAAATCAGGCAGAATCCACCGATTCTTTTACATTTTCAGGCAAAAGATACAGATTCTTTGCAGAAATCAGGCGCGTAACAGCTGGCATTGCCTTGTGCGCGTCGGGAGGTTGTCGCCTTACAGTTTAGCGGACGGCAACGCCCCAGTTAGCGGACATCCAGGTCCAGAGGAAATAGACCACCGCGGCGATGATAGCCAAAACAATGATGGCGGCGATCAGCGAACCTGCATTTGAGCGGCGCTCTTTTCTAACAAAGATGTCGCGCTGACCCTTAGGAACCTGCAGGAACTGGCCGTAGTGGACGTCCTTACGAAGGTGAGCAATCTCGTTCTTTGGTTTGCGCCAACCCTTCTTCGCGTAAGAACCCTTGCTGGATTCGAAGCCAGCAGCCTGGTTCTCGGGAAGTTCGAGCTTCTCGCCCGGCATTGTAAAGTCGCTGATAGGTTCCACTGTTTTGTGATGGCGATGCTGGCGAACGTATGGCTGCTTTGAGGCACCTTCGCCTTCGTACTCGGAAGCTTCAGATGTCGAGAAGTGCTGCGCGCCAGTTGCGTGAAGGTCGGCTCCATCGGCTGGTTGAGCTTCCTGCTCAAAAGATTCAGCGTATTCAAAGTCCTGCTGGGTGTCAGAGCGAGGGTTCTGATCCGCAGGTGAAACGTTATTTTCAAGGTTGTTCGAGGTGTCCACGATGATCCTTTTGTCGTAGTCTCGCAAAACATTGATATAAAACATGATACCGCAGCTCGTGTAATCCTGCACAGTTTTGCTTGGATATTTAAACGGCAGCCTGCGTGGGAAGGCGGCACGCAAACGCTCAGTTTACAGCGACATCGGCCAATCTTGGCTGGCAACGCAGACGGCAAGAGAGCCGTCGGGAGTCTGCGCCTCGGTGAACGCATCGTTGAGAGGCTGCGCGCCAACCGCTTCTGCAAGCGTTCTAACTGCGACACTTGGACGGTTATTCTCGTGAGAGAGATGCATGCCAACCACACAGCGAGTATTTGGGCCTACGAGCTGTGACAACGCCTGTGCGGTGTACTCATTTGACAGGTGACCAGAGTCTCCATGGACTCGTTGCTTGAGTACGTACGGATAAGGGCCTGTGAGCAGCATGTGCTCGTTATGGTTGGACTCGATAGCAAGAATGCGCACGTCGGAAAGGTATTCGAGAGCCTCGGGCGTCAGAACGCCCGTGTCTGTGCAGTAGCCCACAGAGTCTACGATGCGCCTATCAGGACCGGTGAGAAAATCAAAGCGCATACCCATGGGCTCGCAGACATCGTGCGAGGTGGGGAACGTGCTTACCTCAATGTCTGGCGCGGCATCAATATGAACAGAACCCGTCTGGTCAACAAGGGTAAAGGTGACGTTTGAACAGGAGCTTCTTCTTGAGAGTGCGGCGGCAGTTCCTGTTGTAGCAAACACAGGAACATCAAAAGTTTTACTGACAACCGAAAGACCTGAGACGTGGTCGGTGTGCTCGTGCGTAATAAAGATGGCTACGAGCTCAGACAGGTTAACGTTCAGTTCTTTAGACCGACGCAGAATTTCTTTTCTAGAGATTCCACAATCAATCATAATGAGACCATCAGGCGTTTCTAACAGGCTGCAGTTGCCCTTTGATCCGCTCGCAAGAATATGTAGGCGAAACGTGGGATTCATGAATTTCTTTCTACTGAGTAACTTTCGGGTATAACTGTAACAAACACACCGGACAGAAATTGGTGCTAAGTGCCATCCGTACACGCATACTTCAACAAAAAGAATGCTCTCGCCGCAAAAGGCCAGGTAGAGGGCTTGCGACGTGGTCAGGCTGTCGCGCCCGTCATCCTAATGGTCTCGGGCGGAGCCGACTCGATGGCGCTGCTCCACATGGCGGCAACGGAGCCACTTGACCTCGGAGATGGCACAGGTCTTACGCTCGTTGCACAAGAGCGCCTGCACGTGCTGCATGTAAACCACCTGCTTCGCGGGGCAGACGCAGACGCTGACCAGCACTTTGTTCAAGCAACTTGCGACTCGCTGGGCATTCCCTGTACCGTATTGCGCGTGGACGTAGCAAAGCTTGCGCAGGAGCGTGACGGCAACGTGGAAGAAATTGGTCGTCAGGTGCGGTATGACGCTGCGCGAGAACTCGCTCAAAAGCTTTGCGCTGAGCAGGGGGTTTCTCGCCAGAAGGCAAAGATTTTGACAGCGCACACGGCGGACGACCGCGCGGAGACGTTCATGATGAACGTGATGCGCGGGTCTGGCATGAGCGGTCTGGCGTCGATTCCTAGGCACCGCGGGCTGATTTATCGTCCGCTGCTCGACTACACGCATGACCAGCTCAAAGACTGGCTGAAGGCTCGCGGCCTGGACTGGCACGAGGACGCTACTAACACCGACACCCACTATTTACGTGCGTATATGCGATACAACGTGCTCCCTCTTCTGAAGGCGAGAAACCCGATGTTGGTGCAGACGGTGTGCAAAATTGCAGATTTGATGACCGACGAAGACGATTATCTTGAGGCGAAGGCTGCTCGCAAGCTGAGGCAGATTACGCTGCGCAAGAGCGAGTCTTCGCTGGTACTTGACGCGTTAAAGCTGAGTTCTACCGACGTGGTAATTGCTCGTCGCGTGGTAAGGATTGTGGCTAGACAGCTGATTCCCGAGGCTTGGCTAGAGTTCAGGCACGTAGATGCCGTGCTTGAGGCGGTTGCCGCGGGAGTTGGCGTGGCCAACCTGCCGCAGAACCTTGAGGCGCGTGTTCGCCTGGGCACCGTGACGTTCTCGTTCACGGGTGCCGCGAGGAGTGTGGGCGCCGCGGGTGCCGTAGGCGCGGTGGGCGCCGCGGGCGCCACAGGTGCTGCGAGGAGCGCGGCTGGTGCTGCGGGCACCGCGGGCGGCAACGAACCCGCAGGTACAGCGCCTGCTGCAGCAACGTTTGGCGAGCACCTTGCGGTCCCGGGAACGCTGGAGCTGGCAGACGGCCGAGTGCTCTCGGCACGCATTCTCCCCGTGGAGCACGGCTTTGACGTCGTGTCCTATGCAACCGCGCATAGCCAAGAATGGTTGGGCGAGTCGGTTCTTCTCGACGCGCAGGCCTGTGGGGTAGATCCAGTTCACGGCGGCAGCCTGTGGGTTTCGGGACCCGAGGCGGGGGACACCATGCAGCCTCTGGGTATGCATGGGCAGTCAAAAAAGATCTCTGACCTGCTGGGCGAGGCGGGCGTGCCCGTTGAATCCAGGAGTATGATGCCTATTGTGCGCACAAATATTCGTGGACATGTAGTGTGGGTTGCGGGAATTCGTCCCGATGAACGAGTAAAATGTACGCAAGGTACAAAACAGTTGCTAGAATTGAACATCTATTCTGGAAACAAGCCATTTGAGAGGAGCCAGTAATGGCGGAGCTTCACCCTGATATTCAGGAGATTCTACTTGACGAGCAGGACATCAAGGACATCGTCAAGAAGGTGGGTGCAGAGATCACGCGTGACTACGCTGACAAGAACCCCCTGGTCATTGCTGTTCTTCGCGGAGCCGTCGTGTTCATGGCCGACATCATGCGCGCCATTGAATGCCCACTCTCCATCGATTTCATGGCTGTTTCCAGCTACGGCGACGGTGTTAAGAGCTCTGGCGTCGTGCGCATCGTAAAGGATCTTGACACCAAGATTGAGGGCCGTCACGTCATCATCGTCGAGGACGTCCTGGACTCCGGCCTGACCCTTTCTTACCTGGTGCGTATGCTCAAGTCTCGTAACCCCGCATCCATTGAGATTGCTGCCTTCCTGGTCAAGGATATTGAGGGCAAGCGCCCTGCTGTTGACCCTCGTTACGTGGGCACTCACGTACCTGATAAGTTTGTTGTTGGTTACGGTCTGGACTACGCTGAGCGCTATCGCAACCTGCCATTTGTTGGCGTTCTGAAGCCTTCCGTTTACGAATAGGATGAGGTTGGGCGGTCAAGCCCGCGGTCAAGTTCGCGGAATCTGCGTTCGGATTGCACAGTTCACAGCAAAATCTGTGCAATAGATACAAATTTGTTAAAACTTTTAAAGCTTGGGCGAGAAGATCGATTTTCTCGCCCAATATGCTATCTATCAAAGGTTGCGCGCGGCTAGACGCGTCACGACAGCAGCTACGGCCTCCGCGCTAACGTTTTACCAGGTAGTTACTGTAGACTTCGAGAGAATCGAGAAACCATGGTCAACCAGAAAAGTCTTGCATACGGAGTGGAAAAGTCTTCAATCCGCGAGATTGCAGGCTACGCAGCACAGCGTCGCGCTGAGATTGGCGCTCAGAACGTGTTTGATTTCTCGATTGGTAACCCTTCCGTACCTGCTCCTGAGGCTGTTCGCACTTCTATCGAGGCTGCCATGCAGCTTCCTCCCCAGCAGGTCCACAGCTACACGCCCGCAATCGGTATTCCCCAGGCTAGGGAGGCAATTGCTGCTTCGCTACGACGTCGCTTTGGAGATCACGCAGCTCAGGCAGACGACCTTATCTTGACTTGCGGAGCCGCGGCCTCCGTTTCCATGGCACTCAATTCCATTGTTTCCCCAGGTGAAGAGGTTATTGTTATTGCTCCATACTTCCCTGAGTACCGCGTGTGGATTGACCATGCCGAGGCCACATGTGTTGAGGTTCTGGCTGACGAGAAAACCTTCCAGGTTGACGTGGACGCCGTTTGTGCAGCTCTTACGCCTAAGACTCGCGCGGTGATTATCAACTCGCCAAACAACCCTGTTGGCGCCGTGTACACCAGAGAAAACCTGGGCGCATTTGCCGATATGCTTCGCAAACGCTCCGCTGAGCTGGGCACAGACATCTACGTTATCTCCGATGAGCCTTACCGTGAGATTGTTTTTGGCGATATTGAGGTTCCTTGGGTCCCCGATGTCTACGAGCGCACCATTGTGTGCTATTCCTACTCCAAGTCCCTCTCGCTTCCTGGCGAGCGTATCGGTTGGGTGCTGGTACCTGCGTCTAATCCGGAGCAGAAGGAGATTTACGCAGCTTGTGCGGGTGCCGCTCGACTGCTGGGCTTTGTATGCGCGCCAGCCCTTTTCCAGCGCGTTATTATCGACTGCGTTGATGAGCCGGCAGATGTTGAGGCTTATGCAAAGAATCGAGAAGTTCTGACCGAGGGCCTCACCAAGCTTGGTTACGAGTACATCCAGCCTGATGGCGCATTCTACCTGTGGGTTCGTGCTCCTGGTGGAGACGCTCAGGCGTTTTGCGATGTGGCAAAGCAGTTTGAGTTGCTCCCTGTTCCATCCGACTCGTTCGGCTGCCCAGGCTGGCTGCGCGTGAGCTACTGCGTTGCGTACCAGACGTGCGTAGATTCGCTTGATGCCTGGGAAAAGGCTCTTGCTGCAATGAAATAAGTGCCGCAGGGAGTTCAACGACCCAACGGCGAGAAGATCACCGGGCAAGAAAGCCGCCCGTCAATGGTGAGAAAACCAACCGACCGCAAATGACAAAGTGAACTACCTCCCATTTCTTTGGCATAAGAAATGGGAGGCAGTTCATATGCGGGTGATTATGATTCTGCAGCGTGTTAGCGTCGGCTTTTAGGCCTGGCGCACAAAATAGCGCAGCTTTGGTAGGTTCTGCTAAAGAATCGACATGTTCTTAATCAAGATAGCCAGGCAGCTAGAGGTCGTACTGCTTGATATGCATCTCTATGCATAAACTTAACCTAATATGCTAGAAAATGAATAGCGAAATATAAAAAATCTAACTATAGGTAAATTCCGCTTCTAGGGAACACACCTATGACAGATATTCTGCACAATTGTGGGCATATTACACACCTAATGAAGATAATCTGCACGTTTGAGGTATTTTCAGTGTAATGTATACGTCTTTTTGACAGATTATCTGTCATAGGTGTGTTTTGAACTGCCTCCTATTTCTCGTGTCCAAGAAATAGGAGGCAGTTCAAAGCCGCGTGAAAACGCGGCTTTGTTTCTTTGTGCGATGTTGTTGTGAGCTGCAGCCGTTCGAATAGCGCGACGCCTTAGTTGCGGTGCTCGTGTCTGACTTAGTATCCCTGCTTAGAAGCCGGAATCTTGGCGTCAGCAATGGTATCCAAAAACGTCTGGGCATCGCGGCAAGCCATAAGCTCCTCAGGAAAATCAACCTCTTCAAGCAGCTTAATAACGGAGTGCGCATCAGCAATGCGGGTTGCAATGTGAGCATCGGAGCCAAAGGAAATCTTACATCCCAGCTCAGCGCAGGTTTCTGCAATCACACGACAACGCTCAATGGCAACCTCACGCTGGCCCTCATCGTGCGTGGCCTCATTCATTTCAATGAGCTTGCCGCGATCGCGACACTCTCTGACCAGTGCCGGAACATCAAAATCTAAACCACTGCGGCCAAGGTGACCAAGAATTAAAACATGTGGATTATCCAGCGCATTTACATACATCTGGGTAATTTGCTTCTGTGAGGCACCAGCCGCCCACTGCTTGCTGTGGATACTAGCAACCGCATAATCGCAGGTACCCAGAATATGCTCGCCAAGAATATGGGGCTGGGGGAGTTTATCGCCATTAATGCCCTGTTCAAACGTAATATCGTAGGCAAATAGATTGCCCTCGAGGTCAACAATGTCCACTTCAGCGCCATGCAGCAGCCTGACGCCGTACCAGGTTTCTGGCCAAATGGCGGTGTTCATATAGAACTGGAAGTTCTTAATGGTCTGCTGGTCATACAACATGGACGAGAAGTGGTCGGTGATTCCGAGCAGCTCATAGCCGCGCTCAGAAGCTGCGCGAACGTTCTCTTCAATGGTTGAATAGGCGTGCCTTGAGTACAGACTATGAGTATGAACGTCGCAAGTAATGCGCATGACGTGCTCCTTTGAATCTCAATCGACAACTCTAGTTAATCACGGCCGCTACCCTGAGGCAACCCTGGCGAGAAGACCGGTCTTCTCGCTACCTGCACGGACTACAGCTCAATACTCAGCTCAACGGGGCAGTGGTCGCTGCCGTAGACCTCGCTCAAGATGGATGCGCTTTTGACCTGCTCAG
>CAKARF010000025.1 GCA_916720465.1 uncultured Atopobium sp.
GTCATGCTTACCGGTGATCAGGCAACAACAGCAAACGTTATTGGTAAAGAGCTCGGCGTTGACCAGGTAATCTCTGATGTCTTGCCAAGCCAAAAAGAGTCTTATATCAGGCAGTTCCAGGACGCTGGAGAAAACGTTGTCATGGTTGGCGACGGTATCAACGACGCCCCAGCACTTGCGCGAGCAAACGTGGGTATTGCAATTGGTGCAGGCACCGATGTTGCTATTGAGTCCGCTGACATTGTCTTGATGAAGTCTGATCCAGCTGATGTTGCTACCTCAATTGAGCTCTCTCGAGCCACCATGACCAACATCAAAGAGAATCTGTTCTGGGCTCTCTTCTATAACACCATTTGTATTCCTGTCGCTATGGGCCTGTTGTATCCATTTGGCATTTCGCTGAATCCTATGATTGGTGCAGCTGCCATGGGCTTCTCGTCAGTCTTTGTTGTATGCAATGCACTGCGCCTGCGCACCTGGAAGCCAAAGAATACAAGCTCAGCAACTCGCCAAAACGCTCATGACACAAAACCAGTCATTGACGTTCAAACTAAGTCCACAAACGACGCATCCGCGTCACAGAAGGAGGAATCTTTTATGGAGAAGAAACTAAACGTAGAGGGCATGTCTTGCCAGCACTGTGTTGCACACGTCACACAGGCTCTTGAGGCTGTCGAGGGTGTCTCTAAGGCAACCGTTTCACTTGACGAGAAGAGCGCTGTAGTTGAGCTGTCTTCTGATGTCGCTGACAGCGCATTGGTTGACGCTGTTGTTCAGGCAGGATATGAGGCTACTATTGCCTAAGGTAGGCAAGTAGACGGTCCTTCTCGCTAGAATCACTAAATACCGCACGTGCAGCATTTTCAGCAAGCTCGCGTGCGGTATTTTTGTCTAGGCCGCAGTGCTGCTGCAAAAGTTCAAACTCGCGCGAGAGGGTAGTGTTTGAGACCGTCATGTTATCCGTGTTGATAGTAACCGTTAGGCCAGCATCAAGCAGTTGTTCAAGCGGGAAGCGCTCTATTGACTCAAAGATGCGCGTCTGAATGTTGCTGGTAGGGCAAATCTCAAGGGCAACATTTGCAGCTTTAAGGTCCTGGATAACGCTTTTGTCTTCTAAAGAGCGAACGCCGTGACCAATGCGTTGCGCGCCAAGTCGAAGCGCAGCTTTGATGCTCTCCGGACCAGCCGCTTCTCCTGCGTGGATAGTAAAAGGAACGTCTATTCTTTGTGCTTCAGCAAAAAGTGACGAGAAATTCTCTGTGGCAAAGAGCGCCTCAGCTCCTGCTAAGTCTGCAGCTACAACGCCATTCCCAAGATACGCCGCGGCTAGATCAATTGACTCTTCATTTTTGTGTTTAAGCTCTTCACCTGCGCCACGCATAGCACAAATAAGGTACGCCGTGTGGAGCTTTGATTGTGGATGCTCTGCATAGAAGTCAGCTCTACCAGCAAGAGCAGCCTCAAGAACTTCTTGCTGAGAAAGACCTCCTGCTGTAAGACTTCCTGGTGCAAAGCGGGGTTCAGCGTAGAGAATGCCCTCTGCGTCAAGCTGCTCATGGAATGCCTTTGCAACTGCACGAATGCCTTGTGCTGACTGCATAAGCTTGAGAGGCAGCTCAAACGTTGCAAGATACTGGTTAAGATCCTGGCAATGAGCTGGGACTTGCATCTTTTCTTGGAGCTCAGCCAAAGACAAATCAAGTCCTGCTTCTGCTGCAAGTTGAGCTGCGGCAGGAAGGGGGATTGATCCATCAAGATGGACATGCAAATCGATAAGAGCACAGGAGCTCATAGCGCCTCCTACAAGAAACGTATGCTATGGCGCAAAGAGCGCAAACTAGATAGCTACATCATACGGTAGGGAAGTGGCATTTTCCAAATCGTTTGCAAGTTTTTCAAACTGGTACCCATTGACGCGCTCTAGCAGGCGTACCTCATCAGGCAAAACGTCATAGTGAATCTGCGAGCAAATAGCACAGGCAATAGATCCAATGGTGTCTGTGTCTCCACCCATCTCCGCGGCTATTCTCGCCGCTCTAGAGACTTTACCCTGAGAGAGCTTTACCACTGCAAGAACTGCAGGTATGGTCTCTATGGTTTCGTAACCACAACCGCAGTAGTCGTAGATGTCTCTTGATGCTGCAAGGGGAGCCTCAAGGTTTTTGGCACCCTCGCAAAACTCTAGCGCCATGATGCACTTCTGGTACATGCTAGGCATAGGCATTTGTGTACCAATTTTTGTGTAGAGCGCTCGGTGTCCGTAGCTTAAAGCAGTTTCAAGAGCGTCCTCCACCGTAAACGAATTTTCTGTAAGACCTCTGTTGATGGCGGCGACGATCATTGCTGCACCCATTATGGCTACATTGGTTCCGTGCGTAGGAATCGCAAGCTCAGTAACACTGTTAATGAGCGCATGTTTGTCTTTCCAGCTCACAATTGAAGCCAGCGGCGCGCACTTCATGGCGCATCCGTTAGTGGTACCAAGACGCCCACACGTTTTAAGTGAGTGACCAGAAAGTCGATTGGCTAGTGCAGCTCTTGTGGAAGGACCAACTACTTGAGCAGCATTTGGCTCTGTTGCCACATAGTTTTCCAGCGCGTCAAAGTAGCTTGACTGATTAAAAATACCCTGGTTATCAATGATATTTTTAGTCAGAATAATTGCGTTTGCGGTGTCATCTGTAGTTTGACCTGCGGTAAAAGGTCTTCCAAAGAAGTCATTTTTTGGTGGACTTGAAAGACTCTGAACTCCATCAGGAAACGCAAAATCAATTTGGTGTGGTGACATCATCTCTGTTGGCATGCCATAGGCGTCGCCATAGGCAAGAGCCGTAAGCATCCTATAGAGTTTGATTTTTCTTGCCGTATTCATGTTACTCACGCTTCTTCATGCGAGAAGAACGTGATGTTTTGGCTCTGCAGAGACTATTTTTACCTGCAGAGATAAGCTTCTCATAGCAGCGTGCCATGATTGCTCCCCTCAATTAGATATTCTCTGTCTTTGCAGGTTTTTTCTTTGCTGGCCGTAAGGAATACCTCACTCCTTAGATCCTTACTTTCCTAGCTTGTAGTCGCAATACAAGCTAGATGGCTCAGACAGAAAATATCTCCCCCAAGTATGTTTAAAGATATCAAATATTTAAGTATTGCTACAGGGGGTAGGCCTCATTATTCGGTAGGCGGTAGCTGAAGAGAGCTTAGAGGTTTTGTGCTCACAATAGTGACTACATGCTGTTTTATATTCTCTCTAACGCACTGTGCCATTGCTGGGTAAAATGGACGGTAGCAAACTGAAAGGAATGGACATGCCCGCAATTTTGACTCATGACTTCTTTGGCAAAGATGCCTTTGATATAGCTGCAGGCAAACTTGGTTTCTCCACAATGGAGGAGCGAGAAGCTTTTCTCCTGGGCAATCAAGGTCCAGATCCACTGTTCTATTTAGCGGCAGACCCGCTGCTACATCGCTATGCCAAATACGCATCAATTATGCATAAAGAGAAAACGCCTGAACTCCTTCTTTCTATGCGAGACGCAATTGCGCCTCTGCCACTTAAAGATGTTGCGGTTGCTCGCGCCTATATTGCGGGATTCCTCTGTCACTATATGCTTGATTCCACTGCTCATCCTTTTATTTATTACTGGCAAAACATGCTTACCTCTCAAGGTGTTGAGGGCTTGGATGAATCTGCTAAAAATCAAGTACATGTAGAAATCGAGAAGGACCTTGATGAAGCAATTCTTTACGCCCATCTTGGTAAAACGGTAGCTACGTATAGGCCGTATAGTGAGGTTTTAAGGGCGTCACTGCATACGCTCTACGTTTTGGATAGAGTATTTTTCTTTGCGCTGCTATGGACGTATGAAAAACCTACCGATACCAGGATTTTCTCGTCAGCTGCTGTTGATTTTAGGATTATCCAGCATCTTGCATATTCACCAACAGGCAAGAAGAGAAAGCTACTGGGTCATCTTGAGCGCACTTTTGGTTCAAATAGGTTCCCTTTGATCGAGGCGCTTTCTCACGGGGCAAGGGAATCCTCTGATTCTGATTTTGATAACAGAGCAGGAAATGAGTGGACTGATCCTTTTACGGGAGAGGTACGCAAAGAGAGCTTCTGGGATTTGTATGACCATGCGCTGGCAAATGTGCCGTATGCACTTGACGTTTTCTTCTCGCCAGACTTTAATCTTGATACTGCAAAAGAGCTTACGCAAAATCTGAACTTTGATGGTCAGACGCTTGCAGGTGAAGGTTCGACAGAATAGGTTTTTGTGGCAACGTACGTTTTTTCTGATATTCACGGTCATGTGGAGCCGCTTAGGCGTGCTCTGGAGCGTATTAATCCAACCGACTCAGACGTGTTTTATTGTCTTGGCGACATGATTGACCGTGGTCCTAGCTCGCTTGCCACTATTAGGACAATTCGTGCGCTTCCTAACTGCACCGTTTTAATGGGCAATCATGAGCAACTTGCGCTGCAAGCGTTGGACCCAGAGGCGGATATTGAAGCTCAGTTTATGTGGCAGATTAACGGGGGAGACGCAACGCTTGCTGAGCTCAAGACACTTTCTGATGAAGAATATTGTGAGCTGATTGCCTGGCTGCAGGCGCTTCCCTTGTACGCCACAGTTGAGGTCCAAGATAGGGATTTTGTGCTGGTACATGCTGGCGTAAAGTCCAATGGCGTTCCCTTGCCAACTGCGTGGGATAAGGCTTCTTTGGAACAGTATTTGAGCAAGCAATCTGAAAACGATTTGCTGTGGATTCGTGAAGAGTTTTGGCAATATCCAACAGATTTCCGCACGTCAGATGCTGCGCATCCTATTGTTATTTGCGGCCATACACCTACGCCTTTGTTAGCAAGCTTTGGTGCAAAAAACTTGAGTCGCAGCGCTACAACTGAGGACGGGTTAGCGCAATGGGTCCAGTCGGATGGCGACAAGTGGGGAATTGATACCGGCACTACGGGCGGAGCCGGCTACGGTCAGGTAACTGTGCTGCGCCTTGACGATCTGCAGGAGTTTGTTGAGCCGCTGCAAGAAGGCGAGTAATCGTGGCTGCAAAGACGACGCAGCCTGCTGGCGATGCTGTCAAAACCGCGCTTACGCATGTAGAAAACACGCTTGACCCCATTATTTTCCCTGATTCTCGCGTGTTGCTTTTGGGATCCATGCCTAGTCCCAAGTCCCGAGAAATTGGCTTTTACTTTGGCAACCCTCAGAATAGATTCTGGCGCGTAGTTGCTGCGCTCTATGGCGAGAAACCCCTCAAGTCCATACCTGAAAAGATTGACTTCTGTAAAAGACATCATCTTGCTCTTTGTGACGTGCTTAAGGCTTGTGACATTAAGGGCGCAAGCGATGCTTCTATTGCAAATCCGATTCCGCATAATATTGGTGCTCTTATTCAAGATTCGTCAATCTGTGCCATTTTTACGCTTGGTGGGACGGCAACAAAATTTTACAAGCGCTATTCCGAGCAACAAACTGGTATTCCCGCACGTCAACTGCCCTCCACAAGTCCTGCTAATGCACGTATGTCAGTTGATGATTTAGTAGAAGAATTTTCCATTATCAAAAAATTTACCAATTGTGAGTTGACAATATCCTAGTTGCGGCTAGGATTATACGCATGCGAATTATGGCTACGACATACACTGCACTTTGTGCATGCACCGCGATGTGTCTGGTGCCCGGGTCACATACGACCAGGGTGTAATTGTCGCTGAGCAAAATTTTCCTGGTTTAGACTCGGGCGTAAAGCTATTTTGTAACTCTTGTGTGAGTATTCACACATCCCGAGAGGATTTATTCGCATGGACTGGAGCTTCATAGGGGAACACCTCCCACTGTATGCAGAAGCTGCAAAAATAACGCTTTCCATCTCTTTCTTTGGAGTTATCTTCTCGCTTATCGTTGGTTTGATAAGTGCTCAGATTTCGCTGTCAAAAATTCCTGTTTTGAGTCAGCTCAATGCTCTCTACGTTGAGCTTTCTAGAGGAACACCCCTGCTTATTCAGCTGTTTCTTATCTATTTTGGCCTAACTAAAGTTGGTCTCAAAATGGATGCAGAGGTAGCTGCTGTTGTGGGTTTAACGTTTCTTGGTGGCTCCTATATGGCAGAAGTGTTTCGTGCAGGCTTTGAATCAGTTGCAGCTATTCAGTTTGAGTCTGCAAAGGTTTTGGGCCTCTCAAAGATTCAAGCGCTCCAGCATGTAATTCTTCCACAGGCACTTTCCGTAGCAATTCCAGGCCTTGTTGCTAACGTCATTTTCTTGATTAAGGAATCTTCCGTTGTTTCTGGCATTGCTTTGGCAGATTTGATGTATGTAACTAAAGACATTATCGGCATGCAGTACGACACTACAGAAGCCCTCTTTATGCTGGTAGTTGCCTATGTGATTATCCTTGTTCCTATTTCTTTGCTTGGCAGCTGGCTGGAGAGGAGGCTTGACTATGCCCGTCGATAACATTTTGCTGCAGGACGGAGTGATAACGCGCCTTCTTGGAGGTCTTGCAACAACGGTGCATATTGGCCTTATCTCCGTGGCGCTTTCTATTCCTCTAGGTGTTCTCGTTGGACTTTTTATGACATCCAACAACAAGGTTGTTCGCGCAATTCTTCGTGTTTACCTTGAGATTGTTCGTGTTATGCCTCAGCTAGTGCTGCTCTTTGTGGTGTTTTTTGGTACTTCTGAATGGTTTGATGTCAACTTTGATGGTATCGAAGCGTCAATTGTGGTCTTTACCTTCTGGGGAGCCGCTGAGCTTGGAGACCTGGTACGAGGGTCGTTGGAGTCAATTCCAGCATCTCAGTATGACAGCGCGTTTGTACTCGGTCTTTCTCGCCAGCAGACGTTTCTTAAGGTCATCCTGCCCCAGGCGTTCAAACGCCTTTTGCCACCAGCCATCAACCTGATTACACGCATGATTAAGACAACGTCACTGTGTAATCTGATTGGCGTGGTCGAGCTGCTCAGAGTTGGTAGTCAGATCACCGATTTTTATCGCTTCAAGTTCCCAACCGACGGAGCACTTTGGATTTACGGAGCTATTTTCTTCCTGTATTTTGCTGCCTGCTTCCCACTTTCGTATCTTTCACGCAGGCTTGAGAGGAGCGCCTCACATGAGTAACACCGTTTTAGCAGTTAAGGACCTCACTAAGGTATATCCCTCAAGCCAGAAACCCGTGCTTGATAAGATTTCGCTCTCCATCAATAAAGGCGAGGTAGTCGTGGTGTTGGGACCTTCCGGTTGCGGTAAGTCTACGCTGCTTCGCGCCATTGTTGGCCTGGAAGATATCCAAGGGGGAGAAGTGATTCTCCACGATCAGGTTATTTCTGGTCAGAAGAGGGAAAGCGCCGCGGCAGGCATCGGTATGGTTTTTCAAAGCTATGACTTGTTCCCCAACATGACGGTTTTGAAAAACGTAACCCTGGCTCCTCTGGTAGTGCAGAAGCGCTCAGAGGATGAGGTTTTAGCACAGGCAGAAGAACTGTTGCGTCGTGTGGGACTGTGGGAGAAGAAGGACGCTTATCCATCAGCTCTTTCCGGTGGTCAAAAGCAGCGCGTGGCAATTGTTCGTGCTCTTATGACTAACCCTGAAGTTCTTTTGCTGGACGAGATTACTGCAGCTCTTGACCCCGAGATGGTTCACGAGGTTTTACAGGTAGTTATGGAGCTAGCAGAGCAAGGAATGACCATGCTGGTGGTAACTCACGAGATGCGCTTTGCTCAAGCAGTTGCTGATCGAGTCATTTTGATTGATCAGGGACACATCATAGAAGAGTCGTCCGATGCACAAGAGTTTTTCTCGGCACCTAAAACAGAAAGGGCACAAGAGTTTTTGCGCACCTTTGAATTTGAGCGTGTACATAAATAAACAGCGCGTTTTTGCACGTAGATAATGTAGTAATAGATACAATTTGTTAGGATTTACAATGAACTTCTTTGAAAATACTTCCGCTTCTCTTTCTCGCCGTGCTTTCCTTGGTGCAAGCGCACTTTCTGCTGCAGCTCTTTTGGCAGCTTGCAAGAAAAAGGATTCCGATGGAGCTCAGGGCGGATCTTCTGATACCGACTCAAAGTTTAGAACGCTTGATGACATCAAGAAGGCGGGCACAGTAAATATCGGCGTTTTCAGCGACAAGGCTCCTTTTGGTTATGTTGATGCAAACGGCAATTACGCTGGTTACGACATTGTTTTTGCTGAGCGTCTTGCAAAGGATATGGGTGTTAAGATCAACTACATTGCCACTGACGGACAGAACCGTGTTCCTTTATTGCAGTCCAATAAGGCAGATATCATGCTGGCAAACTTTACGGTAACTGATGACCGTAAAGAGAAGGTTGATTTCTCTCTGCCATACATGAAGATTAAGCTGGGCGTTGTTTCTCCATCCTCTGCGCCAATCACAGACGTTTCGCAGCTTGACGGCAAGAAGCTTATTGTTTCTAAGGGAACTACGGCTGAGGTTTGGTTTGCTAAGAACGCGCCTAAGGTTGAGTTGGTCAAATTTGATAGCTATGCTGATGCGTATAACGCGCTGCTCGACGGCCGCGGCGATGCTTTCTCAACCGACAACACCGAGGTACTTGCATGGATTAAGTCTAACCCTGGTTTTGTTGTTGGCATTGATGACCTGGGCGACTCCGATACTATTGCCGCTGCAGTTCACAAGGGCAATTCCTCGCTGTTGGAGTTTATCAACAACGAGATTACCGGCCCTCTTGCAGAGGAGAACTTCTTCCACAAGGCTTATGAAGAGACACTTGCTCCAATTTACGGCGACGAGGTAGATCCAAACAACATTGTCGTTGAGGGTGGCAAGCTCTAAGTTCTAGTTCTTAGTTTTACGCGTCGCGTCCTCCTCAACACTCAAATACGCCCATTTCGCGAGAAGACCTTGCAGCTTGTAAGGTCTTCTCGCGTTTGTAGCTAAATTGTTAATTTGCGCAGCGCTTTTCAAAAATGTTTCTTTGTGCTGATAAAGTAGGTCAACTATTTTTTGACCACCAGGGCAAAGGAGCTGATAATGGCAGCTGAACAGAAAAAGACAACTCGTAAAATTGGTGTCCCCAGGTTTCCCGGCGATATTATGCTGTATCCGCTTTCTGTGGGCCTACTGCTTCACTCTTTTTTTCCTCAGGTTCTAGAAATTGGTAGCTTCACTACAGCCGTTGCTAAGGGTGCTCCTGCGATTGTTGGTATTGTTCTGCTGTTTGTTGGCGCCTCTATTGATCTGAAGACTGTTCCAAAGGTTCTGAAGACTGGCTTGACCATCCTTATTCCAAAACTTGCTATTGCTATTGCCTTTGGTCTCTTTGTTGCCAAATTCATGAACGATAACTTCTTTGGTCTTAATGCGCTTTCCATCGTTGGTGGCATTACTTTCTGTAATGTTGCACTATACATTGGCATTACAGCTGAGTATGGAACTCCTGATGAGCAAGGCGCGGCTGCAGTTTTGTCTCTTGTTGCAGGTCCAGCAGTTACCATGATTGCTCTAGGTGCAGCAGGCGTTGCAGCAATTTCTCCTACCGCACTTATCGGTACACTGCTTCCTCTGGTTCTTGGCGTTGTTCTTGGTAACCTTAGCCCATTTATCAGGGGACTTTTGGTTCCTGGCATTAACCCTTGTATTGCTGTTGTTGGTTTTGCGCTTGGCTGCGGCATGAGTGTTGAGAATCTTATTATTGGTGGTCCATCAGGCATTCTTTTGGCAGTTCTTTGTATCATTACCGGTATTCTTACCATGCTTGTTGAGCGTCTTCTTGGTGGCTCTGGTAAGGCAAGTCTTGCAAGTGCAACTATTGCAGGTACCGCAACGACCACTCCTGCTGCAGTTGCTGCTGTTGATCCAACGTATACAGCTCAGGTTGTTGCAAACGCAAACGCTCAGCTTGCAGCTGCGGTAGTTATTACCGCGCTAGTTGCACCAGCATTTACCGGTTGGCTTGATAAGAAGCTGGCTAAGAAAAATAACACTGCTGAGGCTCAAGCTCCAGAAGAACCACCTGCTACTGAGTAATTACGTGAGTCTCAAATAATCAGTACGAACAAACCCTCTTCCGTGCAGGTGGAAGAGGGTTTTATTCACCGGTTAAAGAAAATAAATGATGTGGCTTATCTCAAATATAAGCGCAAGTATGAGGAAAACTAAGAACAAAATTCTTACCCTTTTTTTGATACCGCTTTTAAAAAAGACATAAAAATCGACAACTTCAGTCAGAATTAATACTAGAAAAAATAGTAATGGTGGAATAAGTCCCTGTTTCCACAGTAGCCGCATTCCCTGATAAGCCAGAAAACTGACCAATATTACAATACGAACTGTTTTTCTAGAAATCGGTTCTGAAAAATTAAATATCTTCTCGCCAAACATATCTTTTGCCTCCCTATGGACAACAAGAGCAGTTTATTTGTTACTAAAGATTGTAATACTGTCTGATAACCTCGTAATATATAACTATAGTAATTTAACTTGTGATTGGAGGTGCGCATGGAAGTTGGGGAGTGGAGCATTAGTTCTCCAGCATCCAAGTTTTTACTAGGTGCACCATGGTCAGAAAGGCTTGTGCACGGATGGGTTCATCCGCTGCGTATTTCTCCCAATCAGCTTAGAGTCATTGGCTCTTGTTCTTCTTGGCACCCCGGTCTTTTTAAACAGATGGCAGCGTGCACTTCAGATATTCAAGTTGCTTTTACCACGGACAGCTCAGAAGTGGCGCTTGATTTAAAAATTGATGAACTTCCTAAGGGATCCTCGTCTGTTTTACAGTTACTTAAAGCTGCGTATTTTAAAAAGCTCAGCTCTGTATTTGTGACAGTTGACGGTAAACCTTACAAGAAATTCTCGCTGGATGATGCAGGTGAACAGACACTTTCTATTCATCTAGAAACAGAAACCTCTCAGGATGACCTTGCTAGGCTTCCAGGTTTTAATGACACGCATCACGTGAGTGTTTACTTGCCCTGTTTGCAGAGCGCTTCCGTTAAAAATCTCCGTGGCAATGGCACGTTTTTCTCGCCCGATGAAGCTAAGAAAAAGCTGGTGGTGTTTGGCGATTCTATTGCGCAGGGTTTTGTTATTGAGCGCCCAGACCACACTTGGCCACACCGTCTTGCTAAGCGCATGAAGCTTGATGTGGTTAACCAGGGAATTGGTGGACAAGTTTATCAGCCTGGCTCGTATACGTTTATCGAGGATGCTTCTTTAGTTGTTGTTGCACTTGGAGCAAATTATCGATACGAGAAATGCGCAAAGTCACAGGTAACATATGATATTAAAAATTCACTCTGGCAGATCTCTCAAATGTATGCGGATGCGCGCGTGGTGGTTTTGACACCTACGCCTTATTTTGAGGATACGTATCCCACGCACCCTTATTCTTGTTTTGTTGAGGTTTCTCAAATAATTGAAGAAGTTGCCGGTAAGTTTGGTTTGCAGTGCATCTCTGGAGAAAAGCTGTTGCCTCAGGAGAAGAAATATTTTGCTGACGATGTGCATCCAAATTCTAAGGGTGCAGCACTTTTAGCAAAAAATCTGTTTGAAGCCTTGAAACAGCCAGTTCAGGATAGTCTTTTTTAGACATTAGGCTTTCTCAAAAGCTCTCCCAAAATTCAACACGACTTTTTGTCCGGTGAAACTTCTACACTAGAGGTGAAAAACAT
>CAKARF010000026.1 GCA_916720465.1 uncultured Atopobium sp.
GGAATTGCAGATGTTGTTTACACCGTTGATGGGGGACGTGTGAGCTAATGACACCGGAAGAAATTGAACGGAAGCGCCAAAAAGAAAAGGATCTCTTCTCGCTCATGATTCGCTTCTATTGCGAGAAGTACCATCACACCAAAGCCCACGAACCTCTGTGCGACGAGTGCGCTGAGCTTGAGAAGTATGCGCATACGCGTGTGGACCGCTGTCCTCATATTGAGACAAAGACGTTTTGCTCAAAATGTAAATCGCATTGCTACAACAAGGAAATGCGTGCTCGCGTCAAAGAAGTTATGAAATCCACAGGACCTCGGCTGCTCCTACACCATCCAATTCTTGTGATTAAGCACGCGCTTCAGTAACGCAGTCCTGGTTGATCTGGTACACCTTTGACATCTGCGATTTTCTTGCCATTTCACGGTCTTCTCGCCAAAAGTGAGAAGACCGCATTTTTTTGAATCTTTTTCATTTGAAACATAACTGTTAACTCTGAGAATTACGTATTTTTGTTGCGGCGCGCTAGGTTTACAGTGACCTCTCGCTTTACAGAAGGAGGTACTGCGTTGATTAAATCAAAGAAAGCGTCATTTATTTTTAAGCTGTTTATTGCTGTGATTGGCACCTTTGTACTGTGTGATTCGGCGGGCGTCTTCCGAATGAACTTCCGCGTTTCTTTCTTGTACTACTTCACTAACATCTCTAATGTGCTGCTTGTTGCTTATTTCTGGGGTGCGCTGTTCCAGGCTTACAAGCATCCCGAGACCGCTCAGAAGACATGGATGCCAACGGTTAAACACACGCTTATGCTGGGCATTACGGTAACTGGCCTGGTAGCTTACTTTCTGCTTGACCATGGCGAGGTCTTTGTAAACGGCGTCTTTAAGTTCAACAATTTTATCCTGCACGATGTGACCCCAATCTGCGCCGTTTTGGACTGGCTGCTCTTTGACGAGAAGCCAACTATGAGTTTTAAAGAGCCTCTGATCTGGCCTTTGTATCCACTCACATATTTTGCGTACATTATTGTTTTGGTCCTTGGCTTTGGCGTGCAGATTAAAGAGAAGTCTCGCTGGCCTTATGGATTTATGGACTTTGACAAGCTGGGAGTCCCAACGGTTGCTCTGACGATTGTGATCTTGATTGTTGTCTTTGTTGCCTTGGGTTACCTCTACGTCGTCATTGATAAAAAGCTTGGCGAGAAGATCAAGAAGGCTGAAAACTAATCAGAATTAGGTTAAAAGCTGGGATAACCGTAAGGTTAAACCTAGTGTGTTGAGGAGAAAACCACAATTGATTGCAAAGTGCCTGACATTCGTGAACTGCCTCCCATTTCTTGGACACGAGAAATAGGAGGCAGTTCAAAACACACCTAAGTCAGATAATCTGTCAAAAAGACGTATACATGACGCAGAAATTACCACAAACGCGCAGATTATCGTCATTAGATGTGTAAAATGCCCGCATCTGAGCAGAATATCTGACTTAGGTGTGTTCCGTAGATACAGAATTTATCGATAGTTAAATTTCTTATATAAATCTATTCATGTTTAAGCATATTAAGTGAAGTTTATGCATAGAAATGTATATCAAGTATTGACGCTCTCTAATTGTCAAGCAGTGAACTCCTAGCTGCCTAGCTATCTTGATTAAGAGCTAGTCAATTCTTCAGAGAGACCTACCAAACTGAACTATTTTGTGCGCCAGGCCTCAAAGCTGACGCTAACACGCTGCAGAATCATAATCACCCACATATGAACTGCCTCCCATTTCTTATGTCCAAGAAATGGGAGGCAGTTCATCGTCGGGCGCTTTTTTATGCCGTTTACGGAAGTACATTTGGAACGCGGCGTGTGTGCTGGTAAAATATTAAAAAGTTGATGAAGGAGGTACTATGTCACTGTATCGTCATCTACGTTCTAGTTTGGGTTCAGCCCAAAAAATTGCGCTTGCTGCCAGCGTGTTTGTAATGACAGTTGCTTTGCCAGTCATTGCAAAAGCTGATGTTATTTCTACGCCAAGAATCGGTAGATCATCTAGCTTTTTAGCCATGGCTGCAGTTTCTACTCTTGTGGCAGTAATTGGCTTCATTATGATCATAAGGCGTCGCAGGTAAAACCTTGACCACAACACAGCAGATTCTTCCCAAAAAAGAAGTCACTACCTTTGCGTATGCACTTTGTCACTTTGTAGTTGACTTTGCATGCGTATCTACCATGCTCTGCGCGGTAAGCCGAGTGTTGGGCGAGTCTAGCCAGGGTTCGATGGAAGTTGTTGCGTTAAGTATTTTACTGTATGACATAGTTGCCTTTACCCTGCAGCTCCCTATAGGCATTGCGCTGGATCAGCTAGATAAGAACTCCTATGCCGCCTTACTTTCATATGCTTTAGTGGGTGCTGGAGTTATTCTTTCTCTGGTCCCTATAGCCCTTCTCGAGTGGCCTGCGATTCTTTTGCTTGCGATTGGAAACGCGCTCTTCCATAGTGCAGGCGGACTGAGCGTCCTTAATATCTCGCAAAAACATGCAGGGCCTTCGGGAATCTTTATTGCAACTGGTGCAATTGGAGTCTTTTTAGGCACACAAAGTGCTCAAATGGGAAGACTTCAGATTGCATTTTCCCTGCTTGTGCTGTTGTTCTTATGCGTGCTTATCACTCTTGTAGTACAAAAGGTTAACAAGAAGTACTGGAACGTGTATAACGTTTCGTTTGACATTCCTAGGCTTTCGTCCAATACATTGCTTGCGATTGCACTGCTGAGCCTTGTGGTGGCGCTGAGAAGCTATGTCGGCATGGTCATGGCGTTTCCTTGGAAGAGTGAGATGCTCTTACTGGTATTAAGTATCCTTGGCGTATTTGCAGGTAAAGCGCTTGGTGGAGTGGTTGCTGATCGTATTGGCTTCAGGACTACAGCGATCTTCTCGCTCATTACCGCGGCTACTTTATTTGTGCCCTCATGGGAGATACCGGTTATGGGCCTTCTGGGCATATTTTTCTTCAACTTTACTATGTCTATTACGTTGGCATCTCTGGCAAATATCTTGCCTAACGCAAAAGGTACCGCGTTTGGACTGGCCAGTTTCTCACTAGCTGTAGGTGCGTTGCCTGCGCTTGCAGGATTCCGTATTGAACATCCTGCGATGCTCTCTGGTATCAGTTTGGTCTCGGCACTTGCGTTGGGCGTAGGTCTTACGTTAGTCAAAGATTCCGTGGCTACAGGGCCATTTGGACATGAGCGCATGCTTCAAGCAGCACAGGTTGCTGAGACTGCAGAGGAAGATAATCTAATCGCAGAGCTATCTGATCAGGTTGATGAGCTTGCGGTTGAAGATGAGTGTGTGGCTGAAGACTATCTTGCTGCTGAAGACAAACAAGTAGAAGGCTAATGGCATGGACGACCAAATATTTTTATTGCCGTATTTGATAACCATTATTCCGATATTTGCGTTTTGTCTGATTCTGACTATTACTGTTGAGCTTATTGTCGCAAAATCGCTTGGCGTTAAAGACAATCACGCGCTGCTGATTGTTGTGGCTGCACAGGTGCTTACCAATCCAATCGCTGTTTTTATCACAAGTGTCCTTGTTAATGAGGTTGCTAACGACGCTCAATATTGGGCGTGCGTCATAGCGGTTGAGCTGGCCGTTATTGCTGTTGAAAGTCTCATTTACAAGGTAAAAAGAGTAAGCGACGCTCCATGGACATTTTCAATCTTGTCTAACCTTGCGTCGGTTTCTGTGGGTATTCTCGTTCAAACACTTATATAAAAATTTAGCGAGAAACCCTTTGAATAGGAGGGGGTTTCTCGCCAAATCTGGGTGATTTATGAGATGAAGTCTTAATGGACAATTGCAATAAGAAGAGCTCCGACCATAAGACCAATGGATGTTCTTAATGCCGCTGATGCTTGCCTGTGCAAGAGTTTTTGCGCACGAGTCGTGTGAGTAAGCTGGGCTTTTGAGGTGTTAAGTGTATGCATTGGTCCTCCTTTCTTATTTCTTGTCTAGTATATGCCCAAAAGTAAACCTAGGCAAACTCTTTAGTATAAAAATGATGCAAAAAACCACGCCGAGGGTCAGTCCAATCATGCCTCCAGAAGAGGCATCTAGGTAATAACTGCCTGTTATTCCAATTAAAACGCTGACCGTAGCAATGAGCGGAGAAATCCAGAGCATATGGCGCATCTGATTGGTAAGAAGTCTTGCGCAGGCGCCTGGAACAATAAGGAGCGAAACGGACAGAATTACGCCAACCGCCTGGAGTGATATGACAATCGCGAGGGCTAGGGCAACAAGTAAGAATGAAGTGAGCGTTTTGGTGGAAAGGCCGATTGCCTGGACCTGCGTTGGATCAAATGAAAGCAAGGTCAGGTCCTTATTTTTAAGGATAAGCAGAATTGCAATTGGTAGACCAATGCAAAGAACTTGCAGCATATCGGGAGTGGTGACTCCTAAAAGATTGCCAAAAAGTATGTGCGATAAGTTAATTTGGCTTGGAACCTTTGATATGAGAACTGTTCCCAGCGCAAAAAACGTTGTAAATACGATACCGATAGCAGTATCAGGTCGTACAATTTGGCTCTTTTTGACTTGTCCGACTAACACCACGGTAATAAGGGCAAATACCAGCGCACCCACCAGATAGGGAAGTCCTAACAGGTGAGCGATGACTACGCCCGGAAGAATAGAGTGGGAGATGGCATCGCCCATGAGCGACCATCCCATATGAGTAATCCAGCAGCTCAAAAGCCCGCAGACTACGGCAGTTGCAATACCGGTAACAAGGGCTCGCTGCATGAATGCATATTGGAGAATATCTATCTCAGGCATGGAGCACCTCCTCAATGTGGGTGTCTTCAGAAATTCCAAGGTTCTGCAGGAGGGCGTCTCCAGAAAGAATTTCTTTTGAGGAACCCTGCGCGGTGATGGTTTTATTGATGACCAGGCAAAGCGGGAATTTTTGCTGAGCTAGGTTAATGTCGTGAATTGAAACAAGCAATGTTTTGCCTTCTTTACTGAGGTTATTGAGCTGTTCGGTGATAATGGCCTCAGAGCGAGCGTCTACTCCCGCAAATGGTTCGTCTAGAAACATCAGTTCAGCGGCTTGTGCAATTCCGCGCGCTACAAAAACACGCTTTCTTTGTCCTCCGGAGAGCTGGGCGAGTGGACGACCCGCAAGGTCAGCCAGGTTGACTCGCTCAAGTGCTTGGGCAACAAGCTTTTTGTCTTGGGCGGAAGGTATGCGCATCCAACTCTGATGAACATATCTTCCTTGCATAACAACGTCTTTTACAAGCAGTGGAAACGTTGCATCAATTGCCTCAGTTTGAGGGACGTACGCGATTTTGCCCTGCTTACGTGCTTGTGAAAGAGGTTGCTGACCCCAAGTAAGTAACCCCTCCCATGCGATGGTGTCCATCAGTGCTTTGAAGAGCGTAGATTTACCGGCGCCATTAACGCCTACAAGTGCGCAAAGGTCTCCTGTTGAGAGGGAGAAATTCACGTCGTGAATAATGGGTTTCTCGCGGTCTTTTTTCTCGTACCAGGCACAAAGTTGTGAAACGCAAAGATTCATTAAGAACGCTACCTTCCCATAAGACCGGATACGATTGCGTCCGCGTCGTGTTGCAGCAGGTCAAGATAGGTGGGAACGGGACCATCGGCTTCCGAGAGGGAGTCAACATACAAGATGTTTTTCTCGTCAGTTTTGAGGGTGGCGCCCGTCTCGTCGGCTACCTGCTGCATTGCCTTAGGGCTTACCGTGGACTCGCAGAACACTGCAGGAATTTGCTGGGCTTTTACGGTCTCGACGACCTTTGCGATCTGCTGTGGAGTGCCTTCGTCGGCCGCGTTAACGGCCCAGAGGTAGAGCTCCTGCATGTTGGTGTCGCGGCACAGGTACGAGAACGCTCCCTCGCAGGTCACCAGCGTGCGCTGGCTCTCCGGCAGTGAGCTGAGCTCCTCGATCAGATGAGAGGAGATGTTGTCGAGTTCCTTTTTGTATGCGTCGCCGTTGGCCTCGAAGTCCTTGGCGTGGTCAGGGACAAGGTTGCTCAGCGCGCGGACGATATTCTCGACATAAATCTTGCCGTTTGTGGGCGACATCCACGCGTGCGGATTGGCTTGGCCCTGGTAGTCGCCCTCGGCGATGGGGATGGCGGTGATGCCTTCGCTGAGGTCAGCGCGCTGAGCAGGCGAGTCATCGACGAAGCGCTCAAACCAGCGCTCAAGCCCCAGGCCGTTGTTGAGGATGAGCTGGGCTTTCTGCGCGCGCTTGAGGTCGTCAGGCGTGGGCTCGTAGTCGTGGATCTCGGCGCCGGCCTTGGTGATGGACTCTACCTGGCAGAACTCTCCCGCAACGCGAGAAGCCATGTCTTGAATGACGGTGAAAGTGGTCAAGACAAGGGGAGCCGAGGAATTTGGGTTTTGCGTGGTGCTTGAGCTGGCAGCGGAATCGCGTGGGCCACATGCGGCGAGAGAAGCGATGGCTGCTGCGGAGCTTGCGCTGAGCAAGGCCAGCGTTGACCTGCGGGTTAGGAGAGGGTTGCGGGTAGCGTGCGGACGCGAGTCGGCGTGCGGGCGCGGGTCGGTGTGCGGGCGCAAGTTTGCAGTTGCTGAGTCATGCATGCAGCGATGTTTCATGGCGACTTCCTTCATAGATTCAGGGCTAGGCAACAGAACTGACAGCTACAGAGCTGATGGCTCGGAGTTGATAGTGCGAGTCTTCGGCTATAGAGCTGTGGACTGTAGAGTTGGGAGCCCAACGGGTTTCTCGCCATATTGTATTCCTAAAAGTTAGCTTTGTCTAACTTTTGAGATTTTTGAGGAAAGAAAAAGACTTTAGTTTGCAGACAAATGTCCAAAAGATTGAACGTGAAATTTAATGTGTCATTTATGTCACATTTTAAGCAAATTATTTTCTTTTAACGCATTGACCATAGGATTTGTGGTTAAAAAATATTTTTTGTATAGAAAATTATGTGAATATGGCTAGAATTTATTTGTTTTCCAATGGTTTGTGCTCATGAAAAAAGGAGAGAGAGCATGGCATTCGATTTTACAGGTAAGTTGGTTCTGGTTACAGGCGGAAGCGCTGGTATTGGCGCTGAGATCTCCAAGGGTATTGTTGCTGGAGGTGGACACGTAATCGTTTGCTCTCGTCACGAGGACACTGGTCGCAAGTTTGTCGAGGAGCTTGGCGAGGGTAACTTCTTCTACACAATGGACATTGCAGACGCAGAGGGTGTCAAGAAGACCGTTGCTCAGATTCTTGAGGAGTGCGGCGATGTCAACGTTCTTATCAACTGCGCTGGTCGCATCAGCTCCGTTCCTTTCACCGAGGTTGACGACAAAGAGTGGAACAACACTATCAACACCAACCTCACTGGTACCTACAACGTAACTCACGCTCTCTGGCAGCACTTTATTGACCGTGGCGGCGCTCGCATTGTTAACGTTTCTTCCGTTGCAGGTAAGATCGGCGGCGGCCTCCTTGGTACCGTTGCTTATGCATCTTCCAAGGCTGGTATGAACGGCTTTACCAAGGCTATCGCTAAAGAGGGCGGCAAGTACGGCATTTCTTGTAACGCAGTTTGCCCATCTTTCACCATTACAGATATGACCACTGCACTCTCCAATGATGAGGAGAAGTACAAGAAGGTCGTAGGCATTATTCCTCTTGGCCGTCCTGCACAGGCATCTGAGCCTGCACAGATGGTACTGTTCTTTGCTTCCGATGCTGCAAGCTTCGTCAACGGTGAGGTTGGCGACTGCGACGGCGGCATCGTAATGGACTAGGTGATTGTTGATGGCTACAAAAGAACCAATTTCTATTCAGCACCCATTTAAGGCACTGGGTCGTATCCCAGGTGCAAACATTCTGATTCCTCTGCTTCTTGGTGTTTTCATGAACACATTTTTTCCAGAGGTATTCCCAACGCTTGGCAGCTTTACCGCAGCAATGACCGTTAAGGGTACTGCTGCTCTGGTTGGCGCTTTCATGCTGTGCGTTGGTGCAACTATTTCGTTCAAGAGCGCACCAAAGGCTGCACTTCGCGGCGCAATCATCATCATTTCTAAGGTTGTGTTCTGCGTTGCTCTTGGTCTTGCTGTTCTGTTCTTCCTGAACGATAACCTGCTTGGTCTTTCTTCTATGGTTATCCTTGCTGCTTGCTCTGGTGCAAACAACTCCATGTACGCAGGTCTGATGGCCGACTACGGTAACGAGTATGAGCAGGGTGCAGTTGCAATTACTACGCTGGTTGTTGGCCCTCCAGTTACCATGCTTGCTCTTGGTGCAACTGGTCAGTCACCAATCAACTGGTCTTTGCTTGGCGCAGTTCTGCCAATTATTATTGGTATTCTGCTTGGCAATTTCTTCCCATCTATGAAGAAGATGCTGACTAGCGCGCTGCCAGCAATTATTGTTATGACCTTCTTTGCTATGGGAACTACTATGAAGTTTGATTCCCTCATCATGGCTGGTCCTGCAGGTATTCTGCTTGGCGTTATCTGCTCCGTCTGCGGTGGCTTTATCAACTACTTTGTTGATCGTGCAACTGGCGGAACTGGTATTGCTGGTGTAGCTATTTCTTCCTGCGCAGGTGCGAATGCACTTACACCTGCTGCTATGGCAGAGACTAACCCAGCTCTGTATGGTGGAGCTGCTCTTGCAACAGCAAACGCACAGGTAGCAGCTGCAGTTATTGTTACTGCAATCCTGACTCCTTTGATCACTGGTTACGTTGCTGAGCACTTTGCTAAGAAAGACAACGCTTCAGAGGAAGTTGTTGAGGCTGTTTAATCGCCCGTAATGTTTCAAGTGCAAAATCCCAGCACCCGAAGGTGCTGGGATTTTTTTGTGGCTTGCAAAGTAGCACCAGCTCTTTGAAGAGATGCTCAAAGCATATCGATAGACGGCTGATAAGTGGCAGCGAATGCCTCAGACTCTTCAGGAAACGCTCAAATAAGTCTCCAAGTGGTAAAAAAACCGTTTAGTTGGGGTTTCATTTTTCTGCATACAACGTTTGCCCAGATAAAAGTTTTTAGTGAGGTAAAAAATCGTCTTAGTTGGGGATAAATCGGCAAATTTTAGGTTTTCATCCCCAACTAAACGCGTTTTTTACCTTTTTTGGCACATAATTTTGAGCTCAAAAATTACGTATTCACAGGAATGCATTTTATGACTTGATTATGAAAAAAGGGTCAGAACGGAACGTTCTGACCCTTAACTTTGTGACTAAAAAGACTGCAGTTCGCTATTTTGTAAACGATACCTACTTAATCAGGACATTTCCCTCATAGCTGTCATGAACGTCCTGAGGTGTAACGCCCATGTGCTTCTTATAGAGCCTGCTGAAGTAGAACGGATCATTGTAACCAACCGCCTCGGAGGTCTCGCGCACAGAAAGACCAGATTGAAGCAACTGTTGAGCATGGTCAAGACGCTTCGCAATGATGAACGTCATAGGTCGAACGCCAAATGTTTGGACAAAATTGTTGGAGAACCGCTGAGTGCTCATTCCACAGCGCTTGGCCAGGCCAGGAATGGTAATTGGATCTGCAAAGTGGAGCTCAATGTACGTGCGAGCCTCGGCCATGCTCTCCTGGACCTTTTGGCTGTTGGTGAGCAGGAACATAGACTTGATGAGTTCGGTACCGTTGACAATCTGCGCAACACGGTTATCCAGCGATGGGGTAGTGTTAAGTTTTTCCAGGTCAAGCGTCTTATCAAGAATACGATTGAATCCCTGAGGATCAAATGCGTACGTATTGAAGATTGGGCTGCTGGTATCTCCCTGAACGCCATCATAGTAGATGTTTACGTGGTCAAATGAGCGACCGTAGAGTGTGCGATACGTTACGGTCTGACCTGCAGGAGCGTGTACAACTGTGGTTCCTTCACAGATGAATTCCTTGCCGCCAATAGTAATCTCAGCTGATCCAAATACAGGAATGATGAAAACAGAGTGAGCAAGCGAAAAAGTAACTTGGGAGTCAGCAATCTTCTGCTGGCGGTTGATCGAAAACACACTATACGTCTGCCGCGAATAGGTCTCTTTTAGCTCCTGCAGATTTGCCTGCATAGAATCTCCTCATTTCAAAAGCGCTCTAATGCGCCGAATATTAAAAATAACATGGAGAGTATTTTAGCCAGCAGAACTGCGATTGCAACCCCAAAATAAAATGCCATTTCAGGGGTTAAATTTTGATTAACGAGAAAGACAATTGCCTACGTAACTTGTAGAGAATGATTTTAAAAAGAACAATTTATGTATGAATTTTATCCATGCAAATCAAAGATATTCCATTTTGTTTATTTGCTTTAAACTGCCGATAAATAGCGTTTTTTGATACCATAAATTAGTTATGCACAAATGGATACTTCAGGTTAACTTTAGATACTGCAGGCTTCATTTAGATGCCGTAGCTTTCTTTTAGTTTGCCATGGATTCCATTGGTTTTTGCAGGTTTTAGGTCTTAGGTTTTATTGGCTTCTGTAGAGTTTTCTCGTAGAAGGTTTGTATATGGAGCAGCTTGCACACGTTTTTTCACTTATCGTTCAGCCCGCATACGATTTGACCGGCAGTTGGTGGGCGGCAATCTTTCTTTTTACCCTTGCAACTAAAATCATCCTGATGCCTCTGGCGCTCTGGACGCAACAAAATTCCATTGTTATGGTGCGTCTTATGCCCGAGACCTTCCGCTTGAAGACACGTTACTTCGGCGACAGAGAGACCATCGAGGAGCGCTCCAATGAGCTCAACAAAAAGGCAGGTTATCACCCGCTGCTGAGCCTTATCCCTCTGGCTATCCAGGTAGTTATCCTGTTTGGCCTGGTAGACGTCATTCATGGCATCACTGATTCTGGCGCACCCGGCACAGAATTTTTGGGCATGACCCCAATCATTGATGGCGGCATCACCTGGATTATGCCTCTCGCGGCAGCCCTGTCTTCGGTTGCTCTTGGCCTTGCATCCAACAAGCTGAACCCACTCCAGCGCGAGCAGTCTCGTGCCGAGAAGAACACCACAAACGGCCTCTCTATTGCAATGTCGCTTGTGCTTGCGGTTTACGTTGTGTGCGGCATGGCATTTTACTGGGTTTGCTCAAACCTTCTCTCAATCCTGGTCCAAATTGTCTGCAACATCATCATCGACCCTCGTAAGCAGGTTGACTACGATGACCTCAACGCTGCTCGCGATGAGTTTGAGGCAATGGACGCAGCAACCAAGTCCACACACAAATGGTTCCAGCGCGATCCTCATGCTGCCCGCGAAAAAGAGGACTACAAGCGCTTCTTTGACACCATCGGCAAGCACCTG
>CAKARF010000027.1 GCA_916720465.1 uncultured Atopobium sp.
TTCTACTAATCGTTTTATGTTGCCGATTCCAATGTCTATTGGAAGGGTAAGATTAGCATCGGTCGACGAGGAACTTCTCGCCGAGCATGCCCGCGCTTGGTGTGAGGCTCACGCTTCGCATTAAAGCGCCGCATCTTGCACCAAGGAACTTCGTTTGCTGAGAGGCTCCACGAGGTGCAACTCTTTGTTGTAAACATCTCGAGAAGGGATTTGAAATGGCAGATTTACAGGCAGCAGCAAAGCGCGTTGCGCGCTTTCGCGAGGTAATGGCTCAGAGGGGTTACGACGCTGTTGTTCTACGTCACAACCCAGACCTTCGTTGGTTGACTGACGCTGAGCGTGTCTTTGACTTTGAGCAGGCACATACTGCATTTATTACGCAGGATGGGCTCTTCATGCACACTGACTCTCGTTACTACAACACATTCCTGGAGCGCCTTGGTGCTGATTCTCCATGGAAGTTTGACCAGGAAGTCACTACTCCTACCGAGTGGGTTGCCGCTCATATTGCAGAGGCTCGTGCTCGCGTGGTTGCTATTGAGGACACCGTTGATCTTGCGTTCTTTGATGGTCTTGAGCAGGCATTACGTGATCGTTCTGTTGCTGCTCTACTTCCACGCATGCATGGTGATATTGCTGAGCTGCGTATTGTTAAAGACCCAGCTGAGATTGAGCTTATGAAGCACGCTCAGTCAATTACTGACAAGGCGTTCCTCCACATCTGCGAGTACATTAAGCCAGGTCTTACTGAGCAGCAGATTCGCGCAGAGCTTGAGAACTACATGCTCTCTAACGGTGCAGATGCCCTGTCCTTTGATTCCATCATTGCTTCTGGTCCTAATGGTGCTAATCCTCACGCACAGCCAGGTGAGCGCGTAGTTCAGACAGGCGACATGATTGTTATGGACTACGGTGCAGGTTACCTGGATTACCACTCAGATATGACCCGTACTGTTGTTGTTGGCGCACCTTCCGAGGAGCAGCAGCACGTCTTTGACGTTGTCCGCAAGGCAAACGAAACTTGCGCGGCAGCTATTCATGCAGGTGTCACTGGTTCTGATATTCATAACCTTGCAGTTAAGGTTATCTCTGAGGCTGGCTACGGTGAGTACTTTGGCCATGGCCTTGGCCACGGTGTTGGCGTTGAGATTCACGAGCGTCCATTCTTCAACCCTCGCTGGAACAAGGTTATTGCAGCAGGTTCAGTTGTTACCGATGAGCCTGGTATTTACCTGCCTGGTAAGTTTGGTATTCGCCTTGAGGACTTTGGCGTTGTTACTGAGGACGGCTACGATGTCTTTACTCAGTCCACACACGACCTTGTGTCTGTTGGCTGCTAACTAGACTCGATATACAGAATTCTTACGGCCAGAAGCTTTAGGTTTCTGGCCGTATTTTTTACCGTATCTCCTAAGGCGAGAAGACCTTCTCGCCTAAAATTGGCTTATAAAACCTAAAAAATCTAAAAAGAGTTAGGTTAGTGAAGACACGCTTCAGATATATGTAATAAAATCAGAAAAGTAAATGTTATTTTCATTGTTATGTTTACAGTTTCATTTGTTTTATTAGGCGGAGAAGAAGGAGGTAGAAGTGGTTAGTATCGTTCTAGCCAGCCATGGCAAATTTGCCGAGGGTATTAAAGATTCTGGCAGCATGATTTTTGGACCACAGGAAGGCGTTGTAGCCGTAACGCTTACTCCTGATATGGGCCCAGATGACCTGCATCAGAAGATTCTCGACGCAATTGCCACGCTTGAAGATCAAGAGCACGTTTTGTTCTTGGTTGACCTATGGGGTGGCACCCCCTTTAACCAGATTTCTCGTGTTCTTGAGGAAGAGGGTAAAGAGGATTGGGTTGCCGTTACTGGACTTAACCTCCCAATGCTTATCGCAGCATATGGTTCTCGCCTTGGCGTAGATACCGCCGCCGAGGTAGCAAAAGAGATTTACTCTGAAGCTCGTATGGGCGTGAAAATTAAGCCAGAAGAGCTTGAGCCACAAGAGGCTACACCTACTGATGTTCCCGCCGCTCCTGCAGCACCTCAGGGAGCAATTCCTGCAGGCACCGTTATTGGTGACGGCAAGCTTAAGATTGTGCTTGCACGTATTGATACCCGCCTTCTGCATGGTCAGGTTGCAACTACGTGGACAAAGATGACCAAGCCAGACCGTATTATTGTCTGCTCTGATGGCGTTGCTCAAGACGAGCTCCGCAAGACTATGATTGTTCAGGCAGCTCCTCCAGGAGTACACGTCCACGTTGTTCCTATTAAGAAGATTATTGAGATTGCTCACGACACTCGTTTTGGCAATACCAAGGCAATGCTTCTGTTTGAGACTCCTCAAGATATGCTTCGCGCTATTGAGGGTGGCGTAGAGATCAAGGAAGCAAACCTTGGATCTATGGCTCACTCTGTTGGCAAAGTTGTTGTTACCAGCGCAGTTGCTATGGACGAGGACGACGTAAAGACCCTTGAGGCTATTCGCGAGTGTGGTACAAAGTTTGATGTTCGTAAGGTTCCTGCAGACAGCGCAGAAAACTTTGATGCAATGCTTAAAAAAGCTAAGTCCGAACTTGCTAATCGTAAGTAACTAGAAGGAGGTAGAAATGACGCCCATCACTATATTGCTCGTTGTAATCGTTGCTCTTCTCGCTGGCATGGAAGGTGTCCTTGACCAGTGGGAGTTCCACCAGCCCCTGGTTGCTTGCTCACTGATTGGCCTGGTAACAGGCCACCCTGCTGAGGGAATTATCCTCGGTGGTTCGCTTCAGATGATTGCTCTTGGTTGGGCAAACATTGGCGCTGCAATTGCTCCAGACGCTGCTCTGGCATCTGTTGCATCCGCAATTATCATGGTTTTGGCACTTAACGGTGGAGATACTGACACCACCGCTGCTATTAACACTTCTATTGCACTTGCAATTCCTCTGTCCGTAGCAGGCCTGTTCCTTACCATGATTGCTCGTACTATTGCAACTGGTATTGTTCACGCAATGGATGCAGCTGCCGAGAAGGGCGATTTTGCTGCAATTGAGTGTTGGCAGGTTGTAGCTATCTTCCTGCAGGGCGCACGTATTGCTGTTCCTGCAGCTGCTCTTTGCTTTGTTGACCCAGCTATTGTCACCGATGCTCTGAACGCAATGCCTAAGTGGCTCACTGGTGGTATGGCAGTTGGCGGCGGTATGGTTGCTGCTGTTGGTTATGCAATGGTCATCAACATGATGGCTACTCGTGAGGTTTGGCCATTCTTTGCACTTGGCTTTGTCTTTGCAGCTATCAACCAGCTCACCCTTATTGCTCTTGGCGTTATCGGCGTCTGCCTTGCTATTCTCTACATTGGTCTTAAAGACCTTGCTAAGCAGGGTGGCGGTGCAGGCGGTGGATCGGGCGATCCACTCGGCGACATTATTGACAACTACTAATTCTGAAGGAGCGTGAAACTAATGGAGAATAAGATTCAGCTTTCTAAGAAAGACCGCATGTCTGTTGCTCTTCGTCATCAGTTCCTTCAGGGTTCTTGGAACTACGAGCGTATGCAGAATGGTGGTTGGGCATTCTCAATGATTCCAGCCATCAAAAAGCTTTATCCAAACAAAGAAGATCAGGTAGCAGCTCTTAAGCGCCACCTTGAGTTCTACAATACTCACCCTTACGTTTCTGCACCAGTTATGGGTGTTACCCTTGCACTGGAAGAGGGACGTGCTAACGGTGAGCCTATTGACGACGTTGCAATTCAGGGCGTCAAGGTAGGTATGATGGGCCCTCTGGCCGGTGTTGGTGACCCAGTCTTCTGGTTTACCGTCCGTCCAATTCTTGGAGCACTTGGTGCATCTATCGCTCTTGGTGGCTCTGCACTTGGCCCCATTCTCTTCTTTGTTTTGTGGAACGTTATCCGCCTTATCTTCCTGTGGTACACCCAGGAGTTTGGCTACAAGGCAGGCGCTTCAATTTCTTCTGATCTTTCTGGCGGCATGCTAGGCAAGATTACTGAGGGTGCTTCTATTCTTGGTATGTTTATCATTGGCGCCCTGGTACAGCGTTGGGTTTCTATTTCATTTACCCCAGTTGTCTCTACCATTCCTCAGCAGGCAGGCGCCTACATTGACTGGACAACCCTTCCTTCAGGAGTAGATGGAATCTATCAAGCATTGAAGCTTTACGCTGCTCTTGGACCAAACGGTCTTGATCCAGTGAAGGTAACTACACTGCAGTCCAATCTTGACTCACTCATTCCTGGTCTGGCTGCTGTTGGTCTGACACTGCTCTGCTGCTCACTGCTTAAGAAGAAGGTCTCTCCAATTGCTATCATCCTGGCTCTCTTTGCCGTTGGTATTATTGGTCGACTTCTTGGCTTTATGTAATGAGTAGGAGTACGCATTAGTACTCAACTTCGCACGAATATGGGTCGCGCTCTATAATGGGTGCGACCCATTTTTTGAAAGGATTGTATGGCTCAGTCTCAAAACAGCACAGTCGATTTCACCGCAAAGGCAACGTCATTTCATGGGCTAGCTACGTATGGCGATATCCTTATTGGCAATAAGGCCTTTGAGTTTTACAACCAGAATAATCCTGAAGATTACATTCAAATTCCTTGGGACCAGATAGATCATGTGGCCGCCTCAGTTATGGGACGTACCAAAAGCATTTCTCGCTTTGCTATTTTTACTAAAAGCAATGGTAACTACTCGTTTTCTACGCGAGACAACAAGGCAACGCTTAGGGCAATTCGTGCCTATATAGGGGGGGAGAAACTCGTGCGTTCTCCAAACTTCTGGTTTGTCTTTAAGCACGGACTTATGGCAATCCCTCAGCTTCCTCGCCTTATTAAAGAGAGTTTTATTAAAAAGAAGTAAGCAAATTTTGCATTTTCACAAGAGCCGCCAGCAAGGAAGGCGTGAAACTGATAAAATCCAACATGCATATACGTGTCGCGGGTAGTTTGAAAATTCACGTTCTTCTCGCGACTTTATCGAGTGAAAAGAGTTAGACGTGGCAACTATCAGCACCGCAGATTTTAAGAACGGCCTTGGCCTTAAGATTAACGATAAGTACTACACCATCGTTGAGTTCCAGCACGTAAAGCCAGGTAAGGGCGGCGCTTTTGTCCGCTATAAGATTCGTGACCTTCGTTCTGGCCGCGTTATTGATCAAACCTGCAACGCTGGTACCAAGTTTGAGAACGTTCTTCTGCTCACCAAAGAGATGCAGTACCTCTACAACGACGGTGAGTCCTTCTACTTCATGGACAACGAGACTTACGATCAGGTAGCTGTCCCTGCTGATTTCATTGGCGAGAAAAGCGTCTGGTTCAAGGAGAACGATAACGCACAGCTTCTCTATGCAGACACTGAGCTTCTTGGTGTTGAGCCTCCAATGTTCATTGAGGCAGAGATCACTGAGACTGACCCAGGCTTCAAGGGTGACACCGTTCAGGGCGGCACCAAGCTAGCAACTATTGAGACTGGCGCCACGCTTCAGGTTCCAATGTATCTGAACCAGGGTGAGCGCATTAAGGTTGACACTCGCGACGGCAAGTTTGTTTCTCGCGTTTAACGCATATGCTTTGGGTGCATAAGCGCCCAACAGGTATTGAGTAATTATTTCAAAGACAGTTTGTCTTTTTTAGGGGGTAGACATGGCTGAAACAGAGCTTCGTATAGCAGGCATCGGCATCTCAAAAGATGTAATTTCAACGGTTGTCTCCGGCGCAGCTGGAAGTGTTGAAGGTGTTGCCTCCGTTGGCGGAAACGATACACTGGCATCCAACCTTATTAACGTCTTTACCAGCAGAAGCCTTGCACCGGAGAAGGCTGTTGAGGCAGGCGTAGAGAACGGTCAGCTCCATCTTGGAGTTCACCTTACCGTTTTCTACGGCTATCCTTTCACAAAGCTTGCTTCTGAGGTAAGACTTGCTGTTGCAACTGCTGTAAATGAGCAGATTGGCGTCAGTATTGCTTCCGTTGATGTTTACATTGACAGCCTTGTTTTTCCTAAGGAGTAGGCTTGAGCGTTAAGTTTTTTGGACGTACCCGCGCCCGTAGCCAAGCACTACAGCTTTTGTTCCAGGCTGAAGCCACTAATCGCAGCGTTCTTGAGGTCCTCGACGGAGACTACACGCTCTCCGAGGGACCTCTTGACGAGTATGCACAGTCACTGGCAGTAGGAGCAGATGGTATCAGAGATGATCTTGATGACATCATTGCTGCTTACTCAAAGGACTGGGCAATTGATCGCATGCCTTCTGTTGACCGCAATCTTCTAAGAATTTCTCTCTACGAGATTCTGGAGGTTCCAGAGGTTGACGTTGCTGTTGCTATTAATGAGGTAGTTGACCTTGCTCGCGCTTACTGTGGTGATGATTCTCCTCGTTTTATTAACGGTGTTCTCGGCCGTATTGTTGACGATATTGAGGCTGGGGAAGATATTTTTTCTCTGTGCCACAAGCAGTCTGCTGAGCAAGACGTTTCTGAAGAAGAGCCAGTAAGCTTTGTGGAAGACGCAGAGTAGCCATGGCAAAAATCGATACGTCTGAATATCAGAGCTTTGACCAGATAACCGCAAGGCTTGATTCAATTGTTGATCAAGTTCGCGATAAGAACGTCTCACTGGAGCATTCCCTTGACCTCTTTGATGAGGCAATTGCTCTAGGCTCAAAGGCTGTCAACATGGTTGACACTACAGAGTTTACGCCGGAAGAGGAAGAACGTCTGATTCAGGCTCAGGCAGCAGGGGACGCAGCTGACGCAACCGGCGCAGCAGCTACCACTGATGAGCAGGCTTCTTCTGAGCAGGTTGAGGCTTCAGCTGCAGATGAAACGTCGTCTGATGACGCGGTTTCAGAAAGCGATGAGCACTAGTGGCTCAACGCACTTCTCGCCAAAGGCTCGATAAAGAGCTGGTTAGGCAAGGATTTTTCAAGGACACTCAAGCTGCATTACGTGCAATTCTTGCGGGTGATGTTTCTACGAGCGACAGAAGATTAACTTCAGCAGGAGAGCTTGTTCCTGAGGGATTGTTTCTGCACGTAAAAGGCGCTATTCCATACGTGAGCCGAGGCGGACTTAAGCTCGAGCGTGCCTTTGAGGTTTTTGATTTTACGGTTCAACAGAAAAAATGTTTAGATATTGGCTGTTCAACTGGCGGTTTTACCGATTGCCTGCTTCAACATGGAGCTGCTTCGGTCACTTCGGTTGATGTTGGCTATGCGCAGTTTGATTGGTCGCTCAGAAATGACAGCAGGGTTGAACTGCTCGAACGTACAAATATTACGTCCCTGCCAGAAATGGGCTACTCGCACGTTTTTGATGTTGCTGTGTGTGACGTGTCGTTCACATCAATCTTGTCAATTCTTCCTTCTGTTTTAGACGTTCTAGCTCCTGAAGGAGTTTTTGTTACGCTGGTCAAACCGCAGTTTGAAGCTAAGAGGGGAGAAGTGGGCGAGGGCGGTATTGTGACTGATGCCTCCGTGCGTCTGCAAACGCTGCAAAAGGTTTCCGATGCGTTTAAGGAGGCTCATATGGGTCCTTTGGGCGCGTGTGAAAGTCCTATTCACGGTGCTAAGGGCAACGTGGAATATTTACTGTTTGGACAGCTTGAGGCAGGTTCGCATGATTTGGATCTTGCTTCAGTGGTATCGAGTCATTCTGTAGAAATAGTGAAATAGAACGAATGTTCTATTTTGTAGTATTGTTTGTAGTTTTTTAGGTATACTAAGTACATCGAATCAGACGCTTTAACTGTTTCAGTTGTGCAATCAAGCAAAATCGGGAGAGTGGTTTGCGTGAAGGTACTTCTTGTTCCAAATTATTCAAGAGAAGTTGCTGTTTCTGGTGCACGTGAACTTGAAGAATGGCTCTTTGAGCAGGGCTGTGATGTTCAGTGGGCACACGATAAAAAGCTGTTCCCGGATAAAGTTGTAGATTGTTCTGATTGCCAGCTTGTTATTTCTCTTGGTGGAGATGGAACGCTTCTGAGGGCCGCTAAAATTGTTGAGTATTCAGAGATTCCTATTTTGGGCATTTCATATGGACATCTTGGCTTTTTAACCAGTGCAACTCCTCATCAAATGATTGAGATGGTGGCGGATGCTCTTGCAGGAGAGCTCCACGTCTCTAGAAGAGCAACACTTGCAATAGAAACAGAGTATGAGCTTCCATCTGGAGAAACTTACGCCGAGAAGACCTTCTCGCTCAATGATTTTGCTGTTTCCAGAGGCGGAGCAGGTGATATGGTTGAGTTTACGGTTTCTGTATCAGGCAATCATATTGATAAGCTCCGCGGCGATGGTTTTGTCGTTAGTACGGCAACTGGATCTACCGGCTACGCATTAGCTGCTGGTGGTCCCATTGTTACGCCAGAGTTCTCGGGAATGGTTTGCGTGCCAATCGCACCACATACTATTTTGGCTCGCGCATTTCTTACCTCTCCTTCTGATGTGGTTGAAATTACTATGTCAAAAGATAGACCTGCACTATGTCACTTCTTCTCTGATGGACAGAACATCAAGCATCCAGAGGAGGGTATGGCTACCAAAGCTCGCATCAGCCGTGGACCAGGAGACATCATTTTGCTTGATAGAAGCGCCGATAGTTTCTATCGTTCAGTTTCTCGCGTGTTTTACGGTAAAACTGGTCAGTAAGCAGGTCATATATGCTTGATGAACTTCGCGTGCAAAATGTTGCACTTATTGAAGACGCTTCTCTTGCTCCCGCCTCAGGTTTAACTGTTTTAACAGGAGAGACGGGTGCTGGTAAAACTGCCCTTTTATCTTCTATTAAGCTCTTAGTTGGTGAGCGTGCAGATGCTTCTGCAGTCAGAGAAGGAACGGATGCCCTTAGGGTTGAAGCGCGTTTCTTTACCTCTCCAGAAGATCAAGAAGGAGTAGTGGTCTCTAGAAAAGTCTCTGCTGACGGCAGGGGCAGGGTAGAGATTGATGGCCATATGGCATCAGTTAAAGAGCTGGCTGCAGGTATTGGAACGTCAATTGATCTGTGTGGTCAGCATGAGCATCAAAGATTGCTTGATGTAAAGAATCATGTCAGCATGCTGGACGCATGGATTGGTTCAGATATTCAGTTTTACCAGACAGAGTATGTAGACGCTCTTTATGCTTACCATGCTACGATTACCGAGCTTCAGCGGGTTATTGAAGTAAGTCAGTCAAGCAATGCAAAAATTGATGAAGCAGCATTTCTTGTCCAAAGAATTGATGAGGTTTCTCCTAAAGAAGGAGAGCTAGAAGACTTAGAGGAGCAACTTCCTCGCTTTGAGCACGCAGAGGCTCTTCTTCAAGCTGCAGGAGGAACACATGAGGTCCTCTCAAGCGATGAGGGTGTCATTGATTCGCTCTCTGATGCGGTTCAGATGCTTCAAAATGCTTCAACATTTGATGCTACGCTTGGTTCTTATGCAGAGTCTCTTTCAAGTGCTCTTATAGAGATTGAAGATGTTTCTTCAGAGCTCAGAAGCTATGTAGGATCTCTCGATTTTGATGAAGAAGCTCTTGAAGAGATGCAGAGCCGCATGGCTCGTCTTCAGGGTCTTATGAGAACGTACGGTCCTGGTATGAAAGACGTATTTAAGAAATACCAGACTGCTCAAAACCTTCTCGAGGTAACCAGAGACACAGAAAAGCTTGTTCGTGAGGCTCAGGCAGCGGTAGATGCTGCAAAAGATACTCTTACTCTTAAGGCTCAAGCGCTTAAAAAGGTTCGTGTAGCTGCAGCTCCAAAGCTTTGTGATGCAGTCAATAAGCAAATGAGTCATTTGCAGATGGGCTCGGCTCAAATTGAACTCAACTTTGAAGATCTTCCTTTTGAGCAATGGAATAAAGTAGGTTCTACAAAGATTGAGCTTATGTATAAGCCTTCAACTCAAATGACAGCTCGTCCTCTTAAAAAGATTGCCTCTGGCGGTGAGGTTTCTCGCGTCATGCTTGCATGCAAAGTGGTTCTAGGAGAGTCTGACGACTGCGATACGCTTGTATTTGATGAAGTTGACGCCGGCGTTGGAGGAGCTACTGCCGTTGCTCTTGCAGAGGTTTTAGCGCAGCTTGCTAAAACACATCAGGTAATCGTGGTAACTCACTTGCCTCAGGTTGCTGTTATGGCTTCAAAACACTATGTAGTGTCTAAGACAGAAGAATATAACGCACTACCTGTAACTTCACTTACAGAGGTTTCTGGTGCTCAGCGAGAAGAAGAGATTGCTCGCATGCTATCAGGCTCAATAACTGAGGCTTCTTTAGCACACGCGCATGAACTGCTCACAGAAGCTCACTAGATTTTTTAGTACTACATGGACATAACAATGTATTTGTTTGGAGATTAAATTTCTCGTCTCTATGGGCCTCAAAGCGGAATAATATAAAGACCCGTAGAAATGTAATTGGCTAATCTTACCTACGGGAGTAATCCATGACCAAGCACATATTTGTAACAGGTGGCGTTGTTTCCTCTCTTGGAAAAGGAATCACTGCTGCATCCCTCGGCCGACTTCTTAAGGCTCGTGGCTATAAGGTCATGATGCAAAAAGCTGACCCGTATCTCAATGTTGACCCAGGTACTATGAGTCCTTTCCAGCATGGTGAGGTTTTTGTTACCGAAGATGGTAAAGAGACTGACCTTGACCTTGGTCATTATGAGCGCTTTATTGACGAGAACCTTACCAGGGAGTCTAACTTCACTACTGGCCTTATTTACCAGTCTTTGATTCAGCGTGAGCGCGCTGGAGACTTCCTTGGTGGTACAGTCCAGGTTATTCCTCATGTAACTGATGCAATTAAAGCTCGTTTTGCTCGCATTGAAGAGGTTACTAACGCAGATGTAGTCATCACAGAGCTTGGTGGCACCATTGGCGATATTGAGTCACAGCCTTTTGTTGAGGCAATTCGCCAGTTTAGAAAAGAGCGTGGCGCAAGCAACGTTGCTATTATTCACGTAAGCCTTGTTCCTTATATTGCTGCAGCTCATGAGGTTAAGACAAAGCCTACACAGCACTCTGTAAAAGAGCTTCGCTCCCTTGGTATTCAGCCAGACTTTATCGTCTGCCGTTCTAGCCATTC
>CAKARF010000028.1 GCA_916720465.1 uncultured Atopobium sp.
CTGAGCAGCGCCTCGGCCACCATGGTTGCCACCAAAGAAGGAATCAAAGATATCTCCAAAGCCACCAAAACCGCCGCCAAAGATATCTGACATATCCACATAGCCGCCGCCAAAACCAGATGGACCATTAGGATCACCATAACGGTCATAGTTGGCTCGCTTTTGCTCATCTGAAAGTACAGAATAAGCTTCGTTTACCTCTTTAAACTTTTCTTCTGCATGAGGGTCATCAGAAACATCAGGGTGCAGCTTTCTTGCAAGCTTTAAAAAAGCTCGCTTGATAGTTTTTTGATCTGCATCACGAGCAACACCTAAGAGCTCGTAGAAGTCTTTCTTCTCTGCCACGCTTACTAACTCTCCCCTTGTAAAACCTAAAACTTAAATTCCCATATAGCCAACATGGCCCAAACCGGCCGTACAAGCATACAAAGTCATAATAATAATTGAGTAGAAGGCACCATTGATGATTCCCGAAACAAATGCATTTGCAAAGCTTCTCCACCAGCCAGCGTTCATCTTGACGCCATCTGCAAGAACATTTCTCATGCCAAATATCAAAAGTGGAATCAACACAATGGCAAATAGTGGTGACCTCAAATTAAGTGCCACAAATACTAAAAGCATTGAGGTAATACCCGTTATACGAGCTCCCGCGCGCTGACGGAACGTCAACTGCTCTGAAGGAACCTTAATATTTACGATAAAGTCGCCGGTTGCAGAACCATTTGTTCCTGCATTTCCCATTCCAGGAACTCTGATCTGATCGCCGTCATGCGAGTTAGCTGGTACATCAACCATAATTTCACTTGCAGATAAAACACGTCCCGAACCACCGCAAACATCACAGGGGTCCTGCACAACGTGTCCAGCGCCATCACACTCTGGACAATCAACTCTAAACTTTCCTACTCCAAAAATGGAAGAAAGATCAATATCAATATGACCCGTTCCATGGCAGGTAGGACAGGTGGTTGCCTCAGTCTTATGCTGAGATCCCTTACCTGCGCAAGCATCACAGGTTACAAAACGCTGGTACGTTATGCCTTTCTTAACACCATTTTTAGCGTCAGTATCACTCAGTGTTAAGTCGTAGACAATATCTGCACCTGTCTGAGGCTTATATGCACGAGAACGCTTTTGAGATCCAGTTGTCCAGTTATTAAAGTTAATATCGCCAAATGGGAATCCTCCCTCAAAAGGAGAACCTCCATACGCAGATCCACCTGGATAACCAGAGGGGCCATAACCACCACCGTAGAAAGAACCACTTCTCATTGCGTCATAACGACGGCGTTTCTCGGCATCTGATAGAACAGCGTATGCTTCAGAAACCTCTTTAAAACGCTCTTCAGCATCAGGTTCTTTGTTGACGTCTGGATGAAGCTTGCGAGCTTTAGTTTGAAAAGCTTTTCTAATTTCTTCAGCTGTCGCGGACTCAGAAACACCAAGGATGGCGTAGTAGTCCTTTTCGTTCATAGCAGCCATGAAATCTCTCCGATTCAACTCATAACTAAATCTGCATCATGAGAACGTTTGAAAGTGTACCCACTTGATTTGAAGTTGATGCAGCACAAACACACTACAGACGTAAATCCCAAAGACGTCCATAGAGCTCGTTTCCAAGCAGCCAGCCCTTCTCGGTAGGTCTATATGAAGTCTCAATCCTAGAATCTGTCGAATCAACGCGGTCCAACAATCCGTCTCGTACGCATGTATCAAGCACATCTTGTAGATGCGACGCGCCAAATATCTGCTTAGACTCATCCAAAAGTGCAGGCGAAATTGGCTCCATGAGGCGAGCATGCAGCATTAAATCTTCTGCTACAGACTCTCTTAGCGTCAAAAATTCAACATCAAACTCTGTCGAGAAGAGCGATGCACCTTCAACAATTTTTCTTGGCGAATCAAGGACCACCAGTCGCGCGCGAGCAGCGTCTTGTGGACGCGCAGGTAAAGAGGTGTTTCTCTGCGCAAGCATGTCGTACTCAGGTGCGGTGAGCATGCTTGCAGCGCTGGTACCAAGACCAAGGTACGACTCCCCCGTCCAGTACATCTTATTGTGCTTGCAGCTCTTCTTGTTGCGAGCGTAACTTGCTACCTCGTAGCGAACAAATCCCGCTGCTTGAAGCATCTTTGAGGCAGCTTGCATTCGATCTGCCTGCACGTCGTAGGCGTTCCAAGGAATGTCTTTATCTTGGGTTTGTTTAGCCAACGCCGTGCCGTCTTCAATGGTAAGTGGATAGACACTCACGTGATCAACTCCAAGCGAGACAAACCTTGAAAGCGAATACTCCCAAGAGCTCTCTGTTTGCTCGGGAATAGCACACATGAGGTCAACAGACACGTCGAAGCCACGCTCTTTTGCGGCTAAAACCCTGTTATACGCTTGATCTGCCGAGTGAATTCTGCCAAGCCTCTTAAGCTCGTTATCGTTAAAACTTTGAACTCCCAAAGAAATTCTCGTTACTCCGCCTTTAGAGAGATTGGCGAGAAGATCATCAGATAGTGAGTCTGGATTTGCTTCCATGCTGAACTCACTAGGCTGCGTAAGAGACAAGACGTGCTGCGCTAAATTAGACGCATCTTGACCGAGCAAGCTGGGAGTTCCACCTCCCATATAGACCGTTTTAGTAGCTGCTAACAACCCAAGCTGAGCGGCTTCATCTAGCTGTTGTTTTAGAGCTTTTACGTAATCTTTCATGCGATTACCATCTTGTCTTGTGGACCAAGAAGAAAAATCGCAATAGAAGCATTTTTGTGCACAAAACGGAATATGCAGGTAAAGTGCAGGAGTGGCCGTTTGGTTGTATTTAGACTGCCAGGAATCCACAACAGATCACTAGCTCATAGGTAGAGTGTGCTCAGGAGATTCTTGCTCACCCTCAAGTTGCTTGACAGTTGCTTTAATCTCTAGCGCAAGATCAATAAAGTCTTGAGCTGTAACGCACCTTACTGACTTTCCACGCCAATAGGCGGCGTTTGGAATGCCTCTGAAATACCAGGTAGAAAGGCTTCTAGCGCGAGCAATATGAATGTGGGCAGCGTCGAGCAACCTTACATGCATCATAAAAGATGCAAGCATTTGATCAAGCGTTGGGACAAGCACAGGTTGACCCTCAACTAAAGCTTGAGTGTTCTTAAATATCCACGGATTTCCGTACGTTCCACGAGCAATCATTACAGCCGTCACGCCCGTCTCTGTAAGAGCATGAGCTGCCGCTTCAGCAGAAAGCATGTCACCGGATCCTATAACAGGAATAGAAACGGCGTCACAAACCCTATTAACGGTCTCCCACTCTGCCTGTCCTCGATACATCTGGGTAGCAAAACGGCCATGGATAGCAACGGCAGAAGCTCCAGCAGCCTCCATAGCGCGCGCAAACTCAGGTGCTACTTCCTCATCCTGACGTCTACCACGCCTAATCTTGACAGTAACAGGTACGCTAACCTCAGATAGACAGGCTTTAACCAAATCTGCGGCAAGCTCTGGTGTGTCCAGAAGGGCTGAACCCTCCCCTTTTTTAACCACCTTAGGAACAGGACAGGCCATATTGATATCGATAAGGGCGAGCTTATCTCCTAAACGCTCGCTAATCTGAGCTGCTGCTTCTTTAAACTGATCTGGCTTTGAACCAAAGAGTTGAACAGCAATATCAGGCTCAGTTGAAAGAGGCTCTACAAGCTCCCAGGTTTTCTCGCCACCGTAATGAATTCCTGCAACAGAAACCATTTCTGAATACGCAAGACCTGCTCCGCCCGCTCGAGCCATAGTGCGATACACACCATCGCTGACGCCAGCCATAGGAGCCATAAGCACGGGATTTGCAGACAGGCGCTCCTTAAGTGAGACGCCTGACGCAAAAGGAATAATGCGAGAAGAAAGACCAGCTTCAGGGGCGCAGGTTGCAATAATAGTTTGAAGCGATTCCACAGATACCTTCTACTCGTCGTCAACCTTGAGAACAGCCAAGAATGCCTCTTGAGGTACTTCGACTGAGCCAATCTGCTTCATGCGCTTCTTGCCCTCTTTTTGCTTTTCAAGCAGTTTGCGCTTTCTAGAAATGTCGCCGCCGTAGCACTTAGCTAAGACGTCCTTTCTACGTGCGCGAACGGTAGAACGAGAAATGATTTTATTGCCAATTGCACCCTGAATAGGAACCTCAAAAAGCTGCTGTGGAATAATGCCTTTAAGCCTGTCACAAAGGCCACGCGCAAGATCGTATGCTTTGTCCTTGTGAACAATAAACGAGAGCGCATCAACGACGTCTCCGGCAAGCAAGATGTCAAGCTTAACCAGGTCAGAAGTGCGATATGAATCAAACTCATAGTCAAGTGAGGCATAGCCTTTGGTTCTACTCTTAAGCTGATCAAAGAAGTCCAAGATAAGCTCGGCCAAAGGAATACTAAAGATCATCTCAACGGACTTATCAGACAGATACACCATGTCCTCAGATATGCCGCGATGATTAACAACAAGCTGCATAACCGTACCAACAAACTCAGGAGGCACAATAATTTTTGCCTTGAGGTACGGCTCGTCAATGCGGTCAATCTTGGTGACCTCTGGAAGATCTTGAGGGCTGGTAATCTCAATCATAGTTCCATCGGTCTTATAGACGTGATAGTCAACAGAAGGACTGGTAGCAATCAAGTCCAGGTCAAACTCACGCTCAAGACGCTCTTTAACAACTTCCATGTGGAGAAGGCCCAAAAATCCTACTCTGAAACCAAATCCCAAAGCCACAGAAGTCTCTGGTGACCACGTGAGTGATGGATCGTTAACGTGCAGCTTATCAAGTGCATCACGGAGGTTCTCATACTGTTTGTTATCTACGGGGAAAAGACCGGTAAATACCATCGGTTTTGCCTCGCGGTAACCCGGCAGTGGCTCTGCGCATGGATTTTGCTTATAGGTAAGCGTATCTCCAACACGAACAGCTTCAGGGTCTTTGAGGCCAGTTACTACATAGCCAACCTCACCAACAGAAAGCTGGTCAACAGCCATCTCAAGAGGCCTCTTAGCGCCAACTTCCTCAACAAGAAAAGGTGTAGAGCTCTGCATCATAAGCAGCTGATCGCCCGCTTTGATTGAGCCGTCAAAAACACGTACTGTAGCTACAACACCTCTGAACTGGTCAAAGTACGAGTCAAGAATAAGCGCCTTAAGAGGTGCCGCGGGGTCACCCTTTGGAGGAGAAACCAAATACACTAAAGCCTCAAGAAGCTCATGGATACCCTCACCAGTCTTGCCAGAGACGCATACGGCATCATCAGCTGGGATTGCAAGAACATCCTCAATTTCTGCACGAACCTCTTCAGGACGAGCAGACGGAAGATCAATCTTGTTGATTGCAGGAACAATATCCAGGTTGGCGTTCATGGCAAGCATAGCGTTTGAGACTGTTTGAGCCTCCACGCCTTGCGTTGCATCAACAACCAGCACCGCTCCTTCGCAGGCAGCTAAAGACCTTGAGACCTCGTAGGTAAAGTCAACGTGGCCTGGAGTGTCAATCAGGTTGAACTGATAGCGTTCTCCATCATCTGCGTCATACATGACGCGGACGGCATTTGATTTGATGGTAATTCCACGCTCACGTTCAATGTCCATAGTGTCCAAGAGCTGTGACTCCATATCGCGTTCTTCAACGGTATGAGTAAGCTCCAAAATACGGTCACTGATGGTAGATTTACCGTGATCGATGTGCGCAACAATAGAGAAGTTGCGAATATGTGAAGTATCCTGTGTATTCATAAGGAAAATAATAGCGTAAAGTACCCCCTTCGTGCTATACTTCTAAAGCTGCCTCAAACGTGTCTCAGCGAAGAGGCCTCACATAGTAAACACCGAAAGGAACCGCACGTGGCTAACATCAAGTCTCAGAAGAAGCGTATTCTCACCGCTGAGAAGGCACGCCAGCGCAACAAGGCTGTCCGTTCCGAGCTTAAGACTGCTATTAAGGCAGTTCGCACTGCTGTTGAGGCAGGCCAGCTTGAGGACGCACAGGTTGCAGCTAACAAGGCATCCCGTCTTCTTGACAAGGCTGCTTCTAAGGGCATCGTACACAAGAACCAGGCTGCTCAGCGTAAGAGCGGCGTTCAGAAGCTTGTTAACACCCTTAAGTAGTTCTTATCTACTTTTAACTTTTTAAAACGGACTCCTTGGAGTCCGTTTTTTCTTACCTTAATTCTTTGAATCTACATATTTGAGACGCCGCACAGAGCAAAGATAAGCTTGGTCATTGTGGTTGTTTTATCTTCTCCACTTTTAAGACCACGCTCTGCATCTGCACAGAGACTCAAAATATGCTCAAGCTCGCCATCTGCAAATTGGCGTGCCCACCGTGCATAATTTCTTACTTGCCAGTCCTGCTTACCTAAAACTGAGGCAATTTCCCGTTCTGTACCGCGCTTAACCATAGACCTAGCGCAAATGAGTTCTCTTACACGTCCAGTCATAAGCGACAGATTGCCAATAGCTCCCGACTCATCCATCTGGCTGTAAAGCTCCAAAGCCTTTTGAGCATTTCTCGCTGATAAACTGTCGAGAAAATCCCACGGCTTGACCTCAACTACTCGTGCAACATGGGTTTCTACAAACTGAACGTCAATTGCTCCAGGACGACCTAGGAGAGCTGCCAGAGATTTAACTTGAGAATCGAGCATGGTGGTATTATCGCCAACACGACTTATAAGCTCATTGGCCACATTAATTGGGATTTGTAGTCCGTACTTTCTTCCAAGATCCCCTATATATTTAGGCAATTCTTTTCTAGAAATGGCACCACAATTAATAACTGCAAGCTTGCCTAACGCATCAACTGCTTTATAAAGCCTTGTAGTTTTTGCTAGCGTCTGTGCAGAAAGCATCAGTGTAGTAGTTGGATTGGGATTTTTTAGATACTCCACAAGAGCTTCTGATACAGACTTAGGCAATTTACCAGCATCGTCAATAACAACAATTCGCCTAAAATCACCCATAGGAAGTGTTTGGGCAGAAGACAAAACAGATTCTGGAGTCAGCTCAGCGCTTACAGAAATCTCATCAAGGTTAAAGGTAATAAAGCTCTGGTTAAGACGGCTTTTAAGCTTATCAATAGCCCTTGCACGCTTCATCTCATCAGGGCCAACAGCCAAATATGCAGCTAGTAACTTAGCCTGCTCCGCCATCTTTTTCCTCCTCTAATTCTGTATCTACTTTAGCATGTTGCACGCTCACCCTAGGCCCATGTTCTCCGGGAAATACGGTGACATCTCCATAATCTTTTGTGCAATAAAACCTCGCGCCGACACCCTCTAAGATATCCACCGCTTCCTGTTTAGGATGTCCATATCGATTATTCTTTCCAGCACTTGCAACTGCTACCTCGGGTTTTAGTGCGCGAGCAGTTTCTGGATAGAGTGACTTTGCCGCTCCATGATGTCCGACTTTTAAGAAATCAATATCGCCAACATCACCCGATGTCACCGTCTCTTTTGTTTGATCTCTTTCAGCATCTCCCGTTAAAAGCGTAGTTAAAGTATTTTGCCCATCGTTATACGTCACATAGAGCTCAACCGACGCATTATTAGCTTCTTTAGCTTTATATCCCCTCTGTGGCCACACTACCCGGACATGAAAGCGACCAACATCAAATTCATCACCATATAAAACTTCATAGGAACCACTACCAGAAATCCTCTGAATGGCTTTCTGTAACTCAGGCTTCTCTTGTTTTGTTATTCCTTCTCCAACTAATACCCGTCCTGTCTTTACCGAACCAACCATGTACCTCACGCCACCAGCATGGTCCTCGTCAAGATGTGTGAGCAAAATTGCATCAAGATATGAAATGTGTTGTCGCTCCAGAGCGTCATTAACCACATCTCCCACGCTTGTATCTACAAGCAGAGAGTGCGCGCCATCACTCAGCAATATGGCATCTCCCTGGCCAATATCCATCACACAAATCCTTGTGGGCGAGAAAAACCTCCAGTAGATGCTTAAACCCAAGATAAGCATAACTGCCATTGAACATATGCCAACTAAAACTGACCTTTTCCCCTTAGGCCAAAACAGATAGAGCGCCACCATTGCTACAAACACAAGCAATGAAACTATCCAACTCATGTCAGTTAACGACACACTTGCAAAAGATCTTTCAGATAAAAAAGAAGCGAGGGTCTCTATAAGCTGACCAAGAGAATCAACCAGAAAAAGAGCAATATCTTGAACTTGCTTAAAGCCACTAAAAACTATTACCCCAATTCCAAATAAGCTCAGAAGAGAAAACAAGCTTGTAATTAACGCGCTTGAGAGAGGTGCAAGTAACGAAAAGTGGCCAAAGTACATACATGAGATTGGAAGACATGAGAGTTGAGCAACTGTTGTTGCACACATGGTGTTTCGTACATGAGAAAACGATTTTCTCAAAACCTTCTGCACTTTTCCATAGCCAGATAAGTGAAAGGCAATTTTTGCATAGTACTGAGCAAGACCACCATATATATTCATTCCAAAAATACAAGCTAAAGACAAGGTAAATGCAATGTTTACGCTCAGCTGTGGATCAACACAAAGCATAAGTAGACCCAGAGTTGAAACAGCAGATAGCGTGTGTTGTTTCCTGCCAACACATTGCATAACGTATTTTTGTTCAACAAGAAGTATTGCCCTTATTGCAGATGCAGGTAATCCACAAAAAAGCGCGTAACTACTGAGTAGAAATAAATTTAATACTCCTCTCAAAAGTGGTTTTAACGTCAACTTTTTAAGCAAAGCATCAATAAAAGTAGAGAGAATTACCATGTGACAACTAGATATTGCTATAAGGTGCATAAGACCACAGCGCATAAATATCCGAGGGATGTTAAAGCTATACAAGCTAGGTCTATAGGCACAAAGGCCACATGCAGCTAATGCTCGACCAAAGCTCAGCTCTGGCTGAAGTTGAGAAATGCAGCTTTCTCTAAATTGAGCAACTTCCCCAACAATTCCCTCTTCATAGGTTTTTGAATTTACCTTGGTTATCTGAATTGAACCAAGTACTCCTCTCTTAAATTGTTCGTCTGAAAACTCTTTGTCTTTATATCGAGTAAATCTACCTTCACAGCACAGATGCGTTTCTCGTAAGATTGGTTCTTTGGCATGTATGCCAACAGGCCCGATACAGCCACCTTGGTAAAAGACAGACGCCTGACCAGTCCATGCATGATTTTTGTAGACTAAATCTCTTGAGACAACTAGTTCAAAATCATGTACGGAAGTTGACTCTAAAAGATTCACTGACGCCATTTGACTGTCGTATATAAAGGAAGACCTGATAAAAATAATTACAAGTAAGAGTAAAACTACCCCAACAGTCATAATGCTGGTATGCGCATGCTTTACATACCAAAATCCTAAAGCAGTCACCGCACTGATTCCTAGAATATGAATCAGAACAGTATCGAGCGTTGCGCTTTTTGCAATAAAAACTTGAAGCCATAAGCAGACAAAAAGCAAGGTACAAAGGCTATATGGAATAAAAGGGCGAGAAGGCTGCTCCATCGTCTTAGACACGAATATTGTCCTTAAGCTGATTAAACTTTTTCTGACCAATACCAGAAACGCGCATCAAATCTTCAGTTGTCTTAAAGGGTCCATTCTTTTGTCTGTCCGCAACAATTCGCTTAGCCAATCCTTCTCCAACGCCTTTAAGCTTGGTAAATTCTTCTACGGTTGCTCGATTAATATCTACAATTGTCTTTTTGTCACTTTTCTTATCTGTCTGCTTATTGCTTGTAGCTTTATTTTGCTCTGGCTGCAAAATCTCTGGCGGCGCCTCTTCTCCCTTTCGAGGAATATAAATTTTTTGACCATCTTCTACAGGAGACGCTAGATTAATGCCTTGGCTGTTGGCATCTTCAGTCAAGCCTCCTGCTATTTGAATTGCGTCGTTTACACGTGGATTTACCATCTGAAGCGCATAAAGACCAGGTGATTTAACAGCCCCATCAACATGAACCATCATCTGAGGAGACGCTTCTTTAATCTTATGGTCATCTCCTGGTTGTTCTGCAGTCTTATCCTCTTGCGTGTGCTGTGGATTTTCCGCAATAATCGCTCCCTGTGTAGAGCTTGCTTGATTATGTGACCTATCAAAAGACTCTGATGTTCCAGCACTTATCATCCCAATAAATACAACTACTGAAACAATACCTAGGACAACCACAGCAATAACCGCTAAGAGTTGCTGCTTAGAGAGGTTAAACCTTCTCATCAATTTATTAATTATTTGAGTGCGGTTATTTGAAATCTGAGCCATACAATCACCTCAGATTTATATTCAACTATTAGGTTTATAAGAAACACGACTTTTAAATATTTATCTAGTGATCTTGTCATAAAACTGCTGGTAATCTGACACAGTTATAAACAATTTGCAGATAAGTGAAGCAAACTGAAATCAACAAAATTGTCCTGAATAAGATTATCAATCCACTCGCATAAAAAATCCGCCCCTTCACGGGACGGATTCTTAAAATGCATCTAAGCAAAGCCATCAAAGCCTTTGAACTGCAGAAATATCCTAGTCGGTAATAAATTCTGCAGGAGCAAGCTCTTTATGACGAGCGGCAACTGTTTTAGGTGGCTTGTATGAAGGACACTGACTAAAGTCAATGTACTCAATATGCTGCATAAGGTCATCAATCATGGCTTCATGATCAAAAGAATTCCATGCCTCAAGAACTTCTCGCATTCTTGCATGAGTCTCAGGACGACGAGGCATAAACAGTGTGCAGCAATCAGGAGCCGTCTGCGTTGAGATATCAAACGTATTGAT
>CAKARF010000029.1 GCA_916720465.1 uncultured Atopobium sp.
TGGATCTCAATGACCCGCTCACAGTTTGTGGGCGGGTCCACTCTATTGAGACCTTCGGTACCGTAGATGGCCCTGGAACTCGCCTGGTTGTGTTCACCCAGGGGTGTCCCATGCGCTGTGCCTATTGTCACAACCCAGATACCTGGCAATTTGGTATTGGAACAGAAGTATCGGTACAAGAAATACTTGCCACCTTTAACCGCAATAGAGCTTTTTATAGAAACGGTGGAATTACGGCTACTGGTGGTGAACCACTCGCTCAAGCAGAGTTTATTGGGGCTCTTTTTGAAGCGGCTCATAGTGACCCGCAAGGACGCATTCATACCTGTCTTGACTCTTCTGGCATTGCGTATAATCCAGAAACTCCAGAAAAATTTGAACGCGTTCTTGATAACACTGATTTAGTACTCCTTGATATCAAGCACTCTGACCCAAAGGGCCACATGAGTCTTTGCGAAGTTGGCTCAGAAAGACCACTTGCGTTTGGCGATGAGCTTAACCGTAGAGGCATTAAAGTTCTTATCAGACATGTTGTAGTGCCTGGAATTACTGATTCACCAGAAGAACTTGCTGGCGTTGGTAGAATCATTGCTCACTGGGATAACGTTATTGGATTAGATCTACTTCCCTATCACGTGATGGGCGTAAAAAAGTATGAAGAGCTAGGTATCCCTTACAAACTTGCTGACACTTCTGCCATGGATGGTAAAAAGATTCCTGAGCTGCGCAAGCAAGTCCTTATTGCACGTTCCCTTGAACGCAAACGACTTTCATAAAACTACCAGCAGCCCATTTAGCTACTGGTAGCAATTTAAGGTGAGACGTAAAAATCAATCATTAATACACCCCGTTGAGCCTCCACTGTCGTAGAAAAAAATCTGGAAAGTATGATTGACATCCTGAAACTGCTTCATATACAGAAGTTCAGTCAGTTCCGTTGGCATTACAGCTCTGAAACAAGCATTTGCAAAGGGAAAATATGTGCAGTTGAGGCAATGTGACTAAACATCACCGTTAAACAACAATGACACAGACGCTGACGGGCATATCACAAAAAGGGCACAGCGTTTTGCTGTGCCCTTCTCAACTGTTATCGCTATCTTCTTACTACTGCTTTTCCGTAACCACTGAATCGTAATCGCGGCTCTATGCCTGAGACTCTGTGCGACGACGATGCAGAGTAGATGCTACAAACACAAGCAGACCGGTAGCAGCAAGCGAGAAAAACATGGCCGGCGAATTATCTCCCGTATCGGGAAGTGCACCGGGAGCCTTTGTTGAAGCAGTCTTATTTTCAGCAGGCGTCGGCTCATCAATACGTTCCCACTGAGCATAAAGTACATTTCCCTCTGCATTTATGGTGTCAACTTCCACCTTATCGCCCCGATGGAGCAGTGTACCACCCTCTTTTGAGATAGACCAGCCTAAGAAGCGATATCCTGCTCGCACCGGATCTGCCGCATCAATGGTAAGCGTATCGTTTGACTCAACGAAATCTGAGTACGTACGACTGGGGGCACCTTCGTAGTTGAGATCATACGCAAGTCGTACGGCATTGGAGTTTGCCCACACAGCGCGCAGGGAAATATCCGAAGTTCCCATCGGAATCAAATCTCCCGGATAGTAGCGCGTTCCGTCACTTGTAACCCAACAAATGAACCCACGGGAGCCTGTAGGAGGAGTCACACCGGAAGCATCAAGTACACGAATATCAGAGCCTTCGGCATAGTGCATCGGATCTGAAACAGAGCCTGTACCACCGGCAAGATCATAGGTGATGGTGTGGGCCTGGTTTATCGGAACCCATTTGGCCGTAAGGGTAATGTCTTCTGTCACGGGACTTCCAAAACGATACGGCTTTCCATCGTTTCGAAGCCATGCGACAAGAACATAGCCATCGCGCGTTACCCCCGTTGGTTCATCGAGGGTTGTTTGCGCGGGTACTGACACGGTCTTGTTGGGTGTTCCATTGTTGTACACATACGTGGCATTAACGGGTACCGGCTCCCATTTGGCATACAGAGAGGTATCACTTGAGCGCATGAAGTTATCAGAGGTGAGAGGCATGGTCAACTGAGCATTTCGATACCAGCCGGCAAACCGGTAGTACTGTGGCAATCCGGCAGGACGACTTGGCGTTGAGTTTGAGATGTCGGCTAACGAAGCTCCATATTTACGCTGTTCAGATGAGATTGTGGTTTCAGAGGTAACGGAAGTTGCCGCGTTTTTGAGAGTCAGATTATAGGTAATGCGCTTTCTGACCATGACGAGATATTTTGTAGGAAGAGGCTTGAAGGCAACGTCTCCGCTGGCAGCATCATATATCGCAGGACCTTCTCCCTTAGAAATATCAAACCACTGAGTAACGTCGGTATCAAGGTTTAGATCTTTCGGATCTTTAGGAGTTCCGGTAGGCGTGTAATAGCCGTACTTGACGTAAGAATACATTGCCAGGTTTGTAGTGAAACTAAATGTTCCATCGGCAGGTATCCAAGAAGCATTATATGCACTGTAGCCGTTCCCATTTGCGTTGTCAGTAAATATGGCAAAGTCTTTGGTCAGATTCACCTTATTAGGATAAAGATCGAAACGGCTTGCCGTGCGATTTCTGCTGCCTGGTGATGTAAAGCTAGAAGGACTCTTGGCATACCAAAGATTACCATCAAACCAGCGATACCCTGCTTCAGGTTCAATAGGCGTAAATGTTGCGCCGTAAAGCCCTAAGAACGTATGGGCAGCATTGCCTGAGTAGTTTTCAATCCCTGTCTTATCGGCATCGTTGTTATAGTCAGCTGCACTATTGTAAAAATTAACACGTACCAGCGAGCGATCAAGATACACGTTTAACGTTGTGCTACCATCTGCGGAAACCGTAGCCGAGCTGTCGCTCCGTTCGGTATCAAGGAGCAAATGACCGTAGTACTGGCCATTGATAGCGGCAATTTTTGATGCAACATCTGTAGTTGCCGGAGAGACGGTAGCGTCAGTAGCGGCCGTATAACCTTGGACGTTATATAAAGTATAGGTTTTATCGGCTGCAACTGCATTATAAGGATCAGTAGACTTCTGTATCCAATAGTTCACATGATAGACCGTATTGGCGTTCGGCATCCATGAAGCGGTAAGGTGAATGGATTGGGTAAGCTTTGAGCCAAAAGTGAAAGCCGTACCATCGGAAGTCTTCCAACCTGCAAAGGTATATCCGGTTCTTGTCGGATTGCTTGGTGCTACGGTTACATCGTCCGTATCAACATACTCGGTAGCCACGGATGATCCACCGGCGCTATCAAAGGTGATGCTATGTCCGGCTTTGACAACAGGCCAAAGATAGACATCCTGACCATTGACGGTACCGAGACTTGCATCCGGCTGGGTTGCTCCTTTTGTGCGAGACCAGCCCACGGCCTGCGTTTCAGGATTGCCGGTGTTTACGAGCGGAAGAATGCTGCTACCTTGAATGGTGTCGCCATCCGCATACGTCACCGCACTGAGCACGCGGTTTGAATCGGTAACAGACATGAAGTAAACGACATGGCGATTGGATGCAGTGAAAGATGCATACAGATCAACTGGGGATGCCTCAGCCGCAGCATCAAGGGCAGCGCCGTTAAGCTCCGCGGCAGTCTTACCAAAGTCAGTAAAGGTAGATCCCGAAGAAGTTTTCCATCCGCTGAACGTTCCGTCCCTGGACGGAGTGGCAGGCTCTATCAAGCGCTCATTATCAGAGAGCTTCTGAGTTGACACAATGAAATCGGTACCGGATGCGTCTATTACATGGAAACGATAGGTTTTTGTGAAGTGCGTATCAGGTGTAGTTACGGCATAGACCGAAAAACCTTTTGCCGTAAAAGACACGGAGCCTACAGCAGATGTAGGGCTGCTCACCTGCTCTACGGATGAACTGTCAGAAACATGCCAGACCGAGACGGAGTTGCCGGAAATGCGGGAGGAAGAGATGTTTACGGCGATTGGCGAGCCGGCCGGCTCCCATTTTGTTCCATGGTCATCGCAAATGGTGATATCAAAGGCGAGAAGTGTTGTCTGACCTTTAATGGATGCACTTGTCGGAACAGCGGACACGCTACCGCCGGCAGGAAGCTTTCCCGAGACCGTTATCTGAGTGCCGTCAGAAGCAGTTGTTGTCCAAGTCTCTTGGGTAAGGTTTTTCTGAGAGTCTTCCTTGGCCTGAGTTTGGGCTTGAGTTTTTTCAGGTTCTGTTTGAGAGTTGGTGGAACTTTCGGAAGAATCGCTTGCAGGTGCCTCTGCTGTGGAGTTTGCCTCCGTACGAGTTTCTTCATGCTTGACGTTATCATCCTTCGGCTCATTCGGCTCAGCGGATGACTCAGTAGATAAACTGTTGTTCTTCTCCGCTTGTGCAGAAGCCGTGGTACCGACTACTTCTGCAAACCCCTGTGCCGGAGTACTCCCAAACTCTGCGCTCATCTCTGCAAGCGCAGGAGCCGGCATAGACATTGAAAATGCCACGAGCGCCGCAAGAACAATCCTTGAAATTGCACCTTTTCTTTTCATGGTGCCTCCTGAATAACCCCGAATAACTTTATAAATAAATCTTCACAATCTATATATAATCTATCAGATAACAAATCGCACCGTTATAGGCAATATTGCAAATTTTTTATAGTATCAACACACTATGTTCATAATCTGTAAGCTTTGCTTTCAGGCGCACAGGACCAATCTGTCCATACTGCTTCCCTATTCCCTGCGTCGCATGCCTGTCATACTATGTTACGCATCATCAATCAAATCACGGTAAGGACTCATGTGACCACAAAGACCGTACAGATAGCAGGCATTTCCGTACAACTCACACGCAAGGCCGTCAAGAACATCAATCTGCGCGTTAGTCGAGAAGGTCGCGTTAATGTGAGCTATCCGTGGCACACTTCCGAAGCGGCTGTAATCGCCTTTGTTGAATCCAAATCTGATTGGATTCGCGCCGCTCTTTCTCGCACCTCTTCACTTGGCGAGAAGGACCCTCAAGCTCCCGCTCCCATAACCTCCGGACATACGGTGAGCGTTTGGGGACACCCGTACAACCTGCACATCATTCATGGACCTAAGCGGGCGGCACGCATCTTTGCACACGACGTTGTTATCACGCTTCCCAACCGCTACCTGGACGACCTTACCTCCGAAACTTCACAGCGAGCCATTCGTAAAACATTTGATGAGTTTCTCGCCCAAGAGATACGCGCAGTCCTGCCTGAACTCACCACCGCCATGGAAACAAAAGCTCAAACGCACGCCTCACAGTATCGAGTGCGCCGCATGAAAAGCCGTTGGGGCTCGTGCAACACAAGCACTTCAGCCATCACGCTTAACCTTGAGCTCGCCGAACATGACAAAGAAGCCTTGAGGTACGTTATCGCTCACGAACTAACCCACCTCTACGTTCGCGGGCACAACCGCGAATTCTATGCACTTCTCGCCACCTTCTATCCAAACTGGAAAGAAGTCCGCGCCAGCCTCAAAGGCGCTCGGCCGTCTTTGCGATAGAATAAGCACTGTTGACTAGAAACGCGGGCGTCTCAGTGAGGCGCTGCACACGAACTTGAAAGTTTGGGAGTTTTTATGCCAAATGAGGGCAGCTACGAGGCGGCGCTCCGTCGCTCAAATGAGATTCAAGCAGATCTGCCAGAGCATGCAGGAAAGTACAACATGCTTACAGGGGATCGTCCCACCGGAAGACTTCACCTTGGCCATTACTTTGGCACTATTGTTGAGCGCGTAAGACTCCAAAATCTTGGTGTTCATACCAATATTATTATTGCTGACTACCAGGTCATTACAGACAGAGACACTACTGAGCATATTGCAGACAATGTCTACAATATGGTTATTGATTATCTGGCCTGCGGAATTGATCCAGAGAAGACCATGATTTTCACGCATTCTGCAGTCCCAGCACTCAATCAGCTCATGTTGCCATTTCTCTCACTTGTTACCGAGTCTGAGCTTCATAGAAATCCAACTGTTAAAGCTGAGCAGGAAGCATCTGGACATGCTCTCACCGGTCTTCTCCTCACCTATCCTGTCCACCAGGCATGCGACATTCTTTTCTGCAAAGGAAATGTTGTTCCTGTTGGTCGCGATCAGCTGCCTCACATTGAGATTACCTCTAAGATTGCTCGTCGCTTTAACGAGCGCTACGGCAAGGTGTTTCCAGAGGTTTCTGGCCTTCTCACCTCTACCCCATTGATTCCTGGCCTTGATGGTCGCAAGATGAGCAAGTCTTACGGTAACGCTATCTCGCTTTCTATGACAGCTGAAGAGACTGCCAAGCTTATCAAGAAGTCCAAGACTGACTCTGAGCGCATGATTACCTTTGATCCAGACAATCGTCCTGGAGTCTCTGCGCTTCTCACCACTGCTGGCATTTGTACTGGCCGTGATCCAAAAGAAATTGCTGACGAGATTGGCATGGGCGGCGGCGGAGCACTCAAGGCTTACGTCATCGATGCTGTTAACACCTACTTTGAGCCAATTCGTCAGAGGCGCGCAGAGTTTGCAGCTCAACCAGACCTTATTCGTGACATCATCCACGACGGAAACGCTCGTGCAAACGTTATTGCTAACGCCACGCTTGACGAGGTCCGCGAGGCAATGGGAATGGTCTACTAAGTGTCTGAACTCACCTTACATGTTGAACGTATGAGCTATGGTCCAGACGCTATTGCTCATACATCAGAAGGCAAAACGGTCTTCATCTCTGGAGGAGCTGTTCCTGGAGATACCGTCAGTGTACAGATTACCGAGGACTCAGATAGGTTTTCTCGCGCACAGCTTGTAAAGGTCTTGGAAACATCTGCGTTTAGAGAGCCTCATCCCAATCCCTTTGTGGCACTTACGGGTGCCACTCCTTGGGGCAACATAGTCTACGAGCAACAACTTGTCGAGAAACGCAACGGCGTAGTCTCTGCTCTTGAACGCATTGGGCATTTTTCACCCGACGATGTTTCTGAACTGGTAAAAGATATTATTTCCCCTGGCGAACCATGGGGCTATCGCAACAAAATTGAACTGGCATTTAGGCGCAACGGCAATAAAACGCTGGTAGGCGTGTATGCGCCTAACGGACAGGACATTGTCCGCATTAAAGACTGTCCACTTTTGGATAAGAGCAACCAGAAGGCAGTTGGAGCCGTAAGCGGCGCCCTCTCCTATCTCTCGGGCTCTCACGAGCTTGATATAGAGCGTATTGGCATCAGAGTGTCTAGACGCACTAAAGAGCTTGAAGTGGCGCTCTGGACCGCTCCGAGCGGCTTCCCACGCACGCAAGTGGCGCGCGTTTTGAGTGACGCAGTAAAAGCAACAAGTGTTGTTCGTGTTATGACCAAAGGTCCCAGTAAAGCTCGCCGTGTTGTAGGCGTAGAGCGCCTGAGCGGCTCCGGCTCATGGAGCGAGCTCATTGACGGTCAGAAGATGTTGCTCTCTGCTCCTTCGTTTTTCCAGGTCAACACTAAAGGTGCCGAGAAACTCGTTGAGCTTGTACTTTCTGGTTTGGATGTTCAGCCAGATGACGAGGCAATGGATCTTTACTGTGGAGCAGGAACCTTTACGCTTCCTCTGGCAAAGCGTGCAGGATTTGTTTCTGCTGTTGAGGCCTATGGTCCAGCAGTTAGAGATCTACGCCGCAATCTTGAGCTGGCCAAGCTCGATAACGTTGATGCGGTAGGCGGCGACGCAGGTAGAGAATTCCCTGACACGGATGCTGACGTTATTATTGTTGATCCACCTCGTGCGGGACTTGCTCCTGAAGTGATACAGCAACTTTCCAAGCAACCTGCACGCGCTATTGCATACGTTTCCTGTGATCCCGCTACACTAGCACGTGACCTTAAGCGCTTTGTTGAAATTGGCTCATACAAACCAGTAAGTGTGACCCTGGTAGATCTTTTCCCACAAACCTTCCATGTTGAGTGTGTAAGCTTGTTAGTAAAACGCAATTAATCCTTAAAAACATTTGCTATATCTATCGTTGAGTGAAAAATTTACGATAAGATAATACTTAATTTATACAATTCATGAAAGGTGCAGAATAGTATGATTACATATGACGATATAATTTTCTTTTATAAAGATAAGAAAAATATCCCAGGAAAACAATGTAAAGATAGTTGTAATAAATTAGCGAGGACTTTCTATAACATTTCAAACGGAGTAGAAAAAGGTCTTGATGATGACATCGCCTATGCTAATGAGATTATAAGTAGAATGAATAGTGGAACTCTCACCGAATTAGCGACTTTCAAGTATTTTACTGAGGAAGAGGCGTATACATTAGTAAAATCAGGATATGAGGATGTTGAAACCATAAATTTAATAAATCCTAGTCAAAAATGGCATTTATATGTTTCGTATATAGCATATCAAGAGGTAGCTGAAAAACTTGATTTTAAAACGGAAGTAAAAAAAGTTTCAGGTAAAAATTTTGATAATGAACTTTTCTATTTAAGAAAGAATGTTAAGCAAGAAGAATATAAAAAGTGGATGATAGAGGAAGCAACTTTAAATAAAAATTCTAAATGGCCCGAGGATATAGAAGCAGAAATAGAAAAATATAATAAAAAAATAAGGCGTAATTACCTTTAAAACTAAACTAAGAATATGTTTTGATACTGTCAATAATTATGCGTAAACAATCTAGTAGAGTTACGTGGTGTTAATCAAATAAGCTTTCAAGTGTGTCAGAACATTGTCCAAACCCTTTATGGATTCCTTGGTTTTGAAGCTTATCTAACAGGTTGAACCAAGAAGCATTGTTTTCATTTGGGGCGATTTCATATCCAAGAACAGCCTTCTGTCCTTCTGGCATAATGCCAAGTGAGATATGAATACATTCTTTACTAGCGGTTTCATGTCTTATGGGTATTTTCTGGTAAATTTCAAAAATAAAACTTTGATTTGGCGCCATTTCTTTTCTGTCCTTCCCGCAGGCGCGGGAGTAACTCCCTTTTGTTGAGGATTCATTTCTTTTTAAATGAAAATAATACAAGTAGGACACTTCTAAAAGTGATCTACTTTTTTAAATATTTTCATTCTAAAGTTAAATTTTAAACAACAACTCACTCACTTTCGTTATATAATATAGATGCTGACTAACTCCACATGTGGAAAATGTTTGCCTACTTAAACGGTTTTAAATTCGAAGGCTCAGTGTAGCGTACTGAATAAAGCGGTTGTTCTAAAAAATTAAACCTTTTATATATGCAGGTCAGATGTGCACTTACTACTTCAAGTAATGTTCTTTCAATTATCTGCGTCTTTGTTGTTGCATAACAGCAAAGAAACGTGTAAAAAATACATTGCAATCAAGTAGTCTTGAATGCAAGATAAGTATTACTCGAGTAAGGGGCTCGAGATACGGAGAGGAATGTATTATGAAGGCAACAGTTAATGAGGATTGCATCGGTTGCGGTCTCTGCGAGAGCACTGCTCCTGAGGTATTCGAGATCGGCGACGACGGTCTTGCTCACGCTATTGAGGAAGAGGTTCCTGAGGCTGCAGAGGACGCAGCACAGGAGGCTTGCGACGGCTGCCCAGTCACCGCTATTGAGCTTGACTAGTTTTTAGCTTAGCTTTTCTTTCTTAGTATGTAAGCCTGATGGGTTTCTCGCCTATCAGGCTTCTTTTTTGGGTACAGTATCAGCATAAGTACAACTGATAAGGAACGCATATGATTCTTGCATCACAATCCCCTAGGCGTCTTGAGCTTATGCAGTCTATGGGTATAGATCCACAGGTTATGCCTGCTGATATTGATGAAACTCGTAAAAATGACGAGAAGCCCCTTGCGCTCGTAAAACGCTTGGCACAAGAAAAGGCCATTGCGGTGTGCTATAAACTCATGGAGCAGCCTGACTTTGAGCAGCTCAACAATGAGATTGTGCTTGCCGCGGATACCATTGTCTGGACAGATGACGGCCAAGTTTTTGGCAAGCCCGCAGATGCTGAGGACGCCAAACGCATGCTTTCTAAGCTTTCTGGTCAGACTCACCACGTATCCACCGGTGTTGCTCTGCGACGCTTTAAGGCTTTCAAGTCGCCTTCTCCTGACGGAGCTCCCTCTGTTGTTGCCGTAACGTTTGTGGAGACCACTGACGTCACGTTCTTTGAGCTCTCTGAAGATGAGATTGCCGCCTACGTTGCCTCCGGTGAGCCAATGGACAAGGCCGGTGCTTACGGCATTCAGGGAAATGGTCGCTATCTGGTTCAGAGCATTCAAGGAGATTACGAGAATGTCGTGGGACTCCCCGTTTCTCTGCTTTCTCGTGAGCTAGTTAAATTTACCGGCAATCATGACTACCTAGAACACGCTCTGGCGGGGCGCAAGCATTAAAGACACTTCTTCAGATAATGAAAACCCTCGTATCGCCATGGATGAACTGCCTCCCATTTCTTAGACACGAGAAATAGGAGGCAGTTCAAAACACACCTAAGTCAGATATTCTGTCAAAAAGACGTATACATGACGCTGAAAATACCTGAAACATGCAGAATATCTGACTTAGAAGTGTAATATGCCCGCATCTGAGCAGATTATCTGACTTAGGTGTGTTCCGTAGATACTAAATTTATCGATAGTTAAATTTCTTATATGACACTATTCATTTTCTAGCATATTAGATGAAGTTTATGCATAGAGATGCATATCAAGCAGTACGACCTCTAGCTGCCTGGCTAT
>CAKARF010000030.1 GCA_916720465.1 uncultured Atopobium sp.
CAATTGGAGTTCATGGGGGACGTGTGAAGAAACTTTTACTGATGGCAACAGGAGGCACCATTGCTTCTGTTTCCACTGAATCGGGCTTGGCTCCCTCACTTTCGGGAGAAGAACTTTTAGCCAACGTCCCACTTGTTCATGACCTCTGCGAGTTTGATTTCAAGCAAGTTATGAATATCGACAGCACCAATATGCGTCCTCAAAACTGGCTCCAGATTAGAGATGCCATTATTGAGTCGTACGACGCCTACGACGGCTTTATTATCCTTCACGGCACCGATACCATGGCATATACCGCTGCTGCCCTCTCCTACCTTATTCAAAATAGCGAGAAACCCATTGTGCTCACCGGCTCTCAGCAGCCAATGGCAAATCCGTTCACTGACGCCAAACTCAACCTCTATCACTCCGTTCTTTACGCGCTCGACGACAGAAGCGCTGGAGTTGTGGTGGTCTTTGGCAACGAGGTTATTGCCGGTACCCGAGCCCACAAGCAGCGTACACTGAGCTTCAATGCATTTACGAGCATGAATTATCCACCGCTCGCTCACATCCGTGGCAACAAGATTATTCGCAGTGCACCAAATGAAGAGCAGGTAAATGGCGGTCTTATCACCTATGACACGCTTAATACGCGCGTCATTGTGCTTAAACTGACCCCAGAGCTTAATCCATCCATCTTTTACCTTCTGAAGAATGACTACGACGCCATTGTGCTTGAAACCTTTGGCATTGGCGGCATCCCTTCGTACGACGGCTCTTATGAGGAAGCTATCACCGATTGGATTGCTTCTGGTCGCACGGTTGTTATTACTACGCAAGTCCCTGAAGAGGGACTTGACCTGGGTGTTTATGAAGTTGGTAGGGCTTATCAGGATATGCCTGGTGTTCTCTCTGGAGACGACATGACCACCGAGGCTCTGGTTGCAAAAACTATGTGGATGCTTGGTCAAACTACAGACCAGCGCGAGCAAGAAAAGCTGTTCTACCAGGTAATTTGTAACGACAGAATTCCACAGTCCGTGGATACAGAAATTTGCGAGTAGCCGATGAGAGACGCCACATTCAAGCCCACCATACTCTACTTAATTGCGCTTATTATCTGCGGTTCTAATGGAATAGTTGCAAGTCTTATCAACCTTCCTAGTTACCAAATTGTCTTCTTCCGCATGTTCTTGGGCACACTCTTTTTGCTCGTGGTAAAGCTTGTGCAAAAAGAGGCTTTTACCATTCAAAACTACCCCAAGGACTTCCAGGCGCTCATTGGATCAGGCATTGCCCTCGGTCTTCAATGGACCTTTCTTTTTGAGGCATATCACCTGGTAGGAGTTGGTATTGCAACACTTGAGTACTATTGCGGCCCCGTCATTGTAATGGCACTTTCTCCCCTTTTATTTGGCGAGAAACTCACTGCTAAAAAGATACTTGGCTTCCTTGTAGTTGTTATTGGCGCAGCCCTTATTATTGGCTATGGAGTTGGACTGAACCTCTCACCAGCTGGTCTTATTTTAGGCGCTCTTTCTGCTGTTCTCTACGCTGTCATGGTTATTTGTAACAGGCAGCTCAAAGATGTTTCTGGAATTGAAGGCACCAGCATTCAGCTGGGCATTGGCTGCGCTGTTGTTGCTCTGGTTACCGTTGTGTTCCATGGCATCGAGGTGCCCGCAGATCCTGCGTCGGTAAATTGGCTAGCTGTTCTGACCATCGGTCTCTTTAACACGGGCCTTGGATCATTTTTGTATTTCCCACAGCTCACCAAGATTCCTGTTCAGCGTGTGGCGGTCTTTGGATACCTTGAGCCGCTATCTGCAGTTATTTTCTCGGCACTTATCCTTGGCGAGCCTTTTGGTCTTCTCAAAATAATAGGCACCGCCTGCATCATAGGCGGTGCCATCTTTGCTGAGCTATCAGGTTCCTCTTCAAACAAATCAGAGGCTATCGAAACTCCGCTCTAGCGTATAAGCTGCGTGCAAGTCGGCGTTTAGGCCGCGTGCAAGTCGCGCTTAGGCCGCGTGTAAGTCGCTGCTTACATTGGCATAGTTGGAGCGACAAAGACGCGAGCAGCGTTCTCGCGGTCAAGGTCATACAGGTTCTTTGGATCTCCACCAAAGAGCTCAACTGCCTTGAGAAGATCGGAAGCATTTGCCTCTTCCTCGCCCTGCTCCTTGACGTACCAGTCAAGCAGCTGCATAGTGCGGAAATCGTTTGCCTTCTGAGCAACGGCATAGCACTCGTTAATGCTTGCAGTAATGAACTGCTCGTGCTCATATGCTGCCTTGATTGGCTCAACTACCTTGGTAAAGGTAAGGTCAGGCTTTGCAATTGCCTCCATGGTTGGAGTCCAATCGTTATCAAGCAGGTAACGACGGAGAATACGTGCGTGAGCAAGCTCCTCCTGAGACTGGATAACATACCAGTTTGCAAAGCCCTTAAGGCCCTGCTCCTCATAAAAGTCTGCAAAGGTTAGATACAGATAAGCGGAATAGAACTCTTTGTTAATCTGCTGGTTAAGAATGTTGCCAACGCTTGAATCAAGTGCCATGTTCTTCTCTTTCCTCATAACATTTCTTTTCCACAAAAAATGAGAAGCCCTTTGACTTCTCATTTTTGATACCCACTTGTGAGTCGCTTAGACAGGTCACACAAAATCTTAATGATAAAAATAGTTACTATTTTTATCTCCTCTTTGTGTACGCTGCGCTTGCTGTACACTGCTCTTGCGCCACCTATGCGTTAGTCGCGCGTAAGTTTGCGATGGATACGATGAGGTCGAGCAGCTTCCTGACCAAGTCGCTCAATACGATTGGCCTGGTAAGCCTCAAAGTTACCCTCAAACCAGAACCATTTACCTGGGTTCTCGTCGTCGCCCTCCCACGCAAGGATGTGCGTAGCAATGCGGTCCAAGAACCAACGGTCGTGGCTAGTTACCACCGAGCATCCCGGGAAGCGCTCAAGCGCATCCTCAAGGCTTTCCAGTGTCTCAATATCGAGGTCGTTGGTAGGCTCGTCCAGAAGCAGGAGGTTTCCGCCCTGCTTGAGCGTAAGAGCAAGGTTTAGACGGTTCCTCTCGCCACCAGAAAGGACGCCAGCACGTTTCTGCTGGTCAGGTCCTTTGAAGCCAAAACTGGCCACATAGGCGCGGCTTGGAATCTCCGTGTCTCCCACCTTGATGAAGTCGTTTCCGTCAGAGACAACCTCCCAGATAGTTTTGTCTGGGTCGATTCCCTGCCTGAGCTGGTCAACGTAAGAAATCTGGACGGTCTCGCCAATCTCAAGCGTGCCGGAGGTAAGCTCCTCCTGGCCGACAATAGCCTTGAACAGTGTGGACTTGCCAACACCGTTGGGGCCAATCACGCCAACAATACCGTTTCTTGGCAGGCTAAACGAAAGGTCGTCGATAAGAACGCGGTCACCGAAGGCCTTGTGGATATGATCAGCCTCCAGGACCTTCTGGCCCAGACGCGGACCAACAGAAATCTGAATCTCGGTGAAGTCGAGCTTCTTGGACGCGCGAGCCTCTGCTTCCATCTGCTCGTAGCGGTCAAGACGTGCGCGGTTCTTAGCTTGGCGAGCCTTAGGAGACGAACGAACCCACTCCAGCTCAGCGCGCATTTTCTTTGCACGCTTGGCATCCTGCTGGTTCTGAGCCTCAAGGCGCGCGGCCTTGTTCTCCAGGTAGGTTGAGTAGTTGCCCTCGTAAGGATAGAGCTGTCCGCGGTCAACCTCGCAGATCCACTCGGCAACGTCGTCGAGGAAGTAGCGGTCGTGCGTGACAGCCATGACGGCGCCAGGGTAATCGTGCAGGAACTTCTCAAGCCAGAGCACCGACTCCGCGTCGAGGTGGTTGGTGGGCTCGTCAAGAAGTAGCAGGTCAGGTGCCTCAAGAAGCAGACGACACAGGGCTACACGGCGTTTCTCGCCACCAGAGAGATGGGTGACGGGAGAATCTGGATCAGGGCACTGCAGTGCATCCATGGCCTGAGAGAGCTGGCTGTCCAAGTCCCAGCCGTTAGCTGCGTCGATCTCGGTCTGGAGCTGGCCCATCTCTGCCATGAGCGCGTCAAAATCGGCGTCGGGATTGCCCATCTCAACGCCGATCTCGTTGAAGCGAGCAATCTTGGAAAGCAGGTCACCGAAGGCGAGCTCGATGTTCTCCTTGACCGTTTTGGTTTCATCCAGCGGGGGCTCCTGCTGGAGCAGACCAACGGTGTAACCTGGGGTTAGCTTGGCCTCGCCGTTAGAGACGTCTTCCATGCCGGCGATAACCTTGAGCAGCGTAGACTTTCCCATGCCGTTTGGACCCACGACGCCGATTTTTGCGCCTGGATACACGCCGACGGTGACGTCATCAAGGATGACCTTCTCACCGACTGCTTTGCGGGCCTTGTACATCTGATAGACAAACTCTGCCATGTGCTCCTCCTTAAGGGGCTGTCAGATGAAATATTCACATAACCATTCTAATGAAATATTGAAAGGACTCCACTGCAGAAGGAGCGGGAAAGAGGTGTGCGGGTGCGCTGCGAGGTACGAGGGTGCATCGCGAGGCGCATGGATACGCAAAAGTGCGAGACGCGGACGTGAAGGCATGTCTACAAAACGCGAAAACACACCTATGTCAGATAATCTGCTCAAAAAGCATATACATTGCACCCAAAATCTCTATATCTTGCAGATTATTTGACTTAGGTGTGTTTTCCGCCCCGGATTTAGCAGATTATCTGACATAGGTGTGTTGTTGAAGGCTTGAAAATAGTGGTAGTTAAACTATTTATCTATTGTTATTCATCATTACGTATATCGAACCTTATATATACATGAAAATGAATTAAGCCATTAATTGCGATCATGACTTGCGCTAAATTGCCGTCTTCAGACGGTTTGTCGCGAGGATTACCAGATTTCCAAGCCATCTAGCACACTCGAAATGCAAATTGCCATTCAACCACACGTCACAAACGAGCTGGAAGAATGGCAATAAACTGTAGTTGACGTAGCCTTTTGTGGTTTGACGTAGCTTTTATGGCGTAGCCTGGGCTTTTATGGTTTGACGTGGCCCTGATTTGCCTTTTCTACGGCGTCTTTGACCATCTGCGCGTACAAGGTGCCACCACGATTAATGGAATCTGAATCAGATCCAAAGTGAACGTAGTCAGTACCTGCCCAAATGTCAGGATTATCCTGAGCAACCTGAGCCCAATCCGCAATGGTAATGAAGTCGTATTGTTGAGCAAGCTCAAGCTCGTGCGCGCGAATAGCATTTGCACCAGCATTTGGATCAGTGTTTCTACCGTCGTATGGGGTCACAAAGATTAAGCGATGGCCGCGCGGCAGCATGTCTACAATCTTGTCTACTGCATCGGAGCCACCAACAGGATTGGTACCCAAGGCTACAACAACGTCCTGGTAGAGCGTATTGTTGTCGATCGCAGACTGCAACAAATCTACGCCCATTGCCACGTTTCTACTAACCGAAGCGTCAATTTGAGCGTCGGGCAAAGCATCCTGCAGGTAAGAGCGGGCACGGAGCGAGACAGAGTCGCCAATATACGTGACGCCTTCAACAACGTTGTAGTTGCTTGCCTGCGAGGTATCCGCATGCTTGCGCGTCATGGTCATGATGCTCTGCTCCTGCAACGAGGCGTTGAGCAGCAGGTCGTTTTGGAAATCGCTGAGTTGTGGAGCAGTCAGTGCAATGAAGGCAACAGCCGCAGCAAATGGAATGAGTGCAAGGCCGGTACCTCGCAAAACCTTCTGACCATTAAGCTTGATGTGCGAGAAGATCTCTGGGGACTTCCCTGCCAACGCTGGCTCAAGCACATAGAACGAGCAGCTTGCAAACACAAACGAAAGCACCAAGGTTAAGAGTGCGGCTAGGACAGGATCGGTCTTCTCGGCAAAAATAATGAACAAAGGCCAGTGGAACAGGTACACGCCGTAGCTGGTATCGGCCACAAAAGAAACAATTCCGGGCTCTTTGATGCCCTCGGTTTTTTGATGCAACATGCGAGCAAAGAAAATCATTGCGGCTGCTGCGAGCGAGGCAAAAAGGAAACCAAAAGTGTACGTAAAGAGGTCCTCGAAGTGCATGAAAACGCTCAAGAAGACAAGAACGCCGAAGCTTGCCACAAGGCCCGCAAGGGTCAGTTGAGTTGAAAGCTTCTGCTCAAGCTGGTCGAAGAGCTCGCCCGTTTGAGCGATTCCTGCAACGCACGCCAACAGCGCGCCAATAAAGAAGGGGAACACATGCGTCTGCGTCGAGAAGTACTGGATAGAAAGATTTGTAGAGGTAGATGCACCTGTTGCCATCGCCAAGTAAGTAACAACCAACAGCGCCAGGGAAGCTCCAGCAATCTTTACCTTATAGCTTCTAATTGTTTTGCTCATGCACGCAAGCAGCCAGGCGCACAGGCCCCAGAGCACATAAAAGTGCATCTCAACAGCAAGACTCCAGGTGTGCAAATACACATGAGGAGCAAATTGATTCTCGTAGCTGTTGCCCAGAACAATCTCAAAGTAGTTAGTAACAAAGCCAAGAGCTGCGGCAATCTGATACTTAATGCCGGCAATAAACTCGGTACGCACAAGCAGAAGAAATGGCGTGCAGACAAGCACCATAAACACAAGTGGCGGCACAATTCTGTAGAAACGCCTGCGTAAGAACCCAATGACGTCAATGGATCTAAAGCGAACAAACTCGTCAATCAAAAGAGCCGTGATGAGATAGCCCGAGAACGTAAAGAATACGTCGACACCAATGAAGCCACCTGGAAGCGCGTCCTTAAAAAAGTGATATATGAGGACTAAAACAAGTCCTGTTATACGTACAAGCGAAAACCATTTAATTCGCACTTTGATAAATCCCTTGCTTAAAAGTTCCTTCGTACACAATGTTGTCTTGCGTAGTGAGCTTTCCCTGGCCGTCTGCCTGGCCTTGTACAAACTGACCTTCGTACATCCAGCCATCTTTTGAGGTATACGTTCCCGTCCCCTGGAAATACCCGTCGACAAATTCTCCCTCGTAGGTATCGCCATTTTCAAAAGTCATCTTGCCTTGACCATTCATCTTTCCCTGAATGGTGGTGCCGGTATACGTCACCTGATTGTCGCCGAATACCAGCGTTTTTTGACTCGGGCGGTTAACCAGAACAATCGAGAGCACCGCAAGCATCAAAATTGCAACGACACTTACCAGCTCAAGCTTTCTTCTGCCCGCACTCACCGGGCGAGAATGGCGCTGCTCTGGTTCTGGATCTGCCTGATTGCGAGGGCGCTTCTCCACACGAATGTTTTTGCGTGCAGATAGAGGCGTTTTCTGTCGTCTCTTTTTTTCTGGCGCAACCTTAAATCGCGTGTTTTCTGCAGGTTTTTCTGCGGGCTGTGTAGCGGACTTTTCTGCGGGCTGTGCAGCAGGTTTTCCTGCGAGCTGCGCTGCAGGCTGTGCTGCAGGTTTACGCTGCGTAAATGACGCAAAAACTGAGGAAAGTTGCTCAGATGCAGTCTGCAGAGGATCTACTGGACTTGCCGCAGCATCAACCTTCTCTGCAGAAGCTTGTGGTGCCTCTACAGACGCAGCTTCCCTTGCCTCAGATGAAGGCTCAGGGACGTGCGCCACTTTATTCATATGACGAGCGTTTCTTTTTTTAGCAGAAAAACGCGTAGGAGAACTCACTAGGTATTCCAATTCAATCGATTTGTTATCCCTTTTATTGTACTAATTTCCTTCAACTTTTGAATTGTCATTTGTCCTATACACATTTACCAGATTCACAGGTACGCCCGCTGTTTTTCTGCAATTTTCTGTTTTAAGTAAAACAGAGAGGGGTACACTACAGGATGGTATTAAAAAAGAAACAAAATGTGCTTACTAAAGTGTGTTCTAATTAAAAAGTTACATCATCGACATTACCAGGGAGGCGAAGATGGCAGAAGCAATTCGTAAAGTAAACATCATTGGCCATTTGAACCCAGATACAGACAGCATTTGTGCTGCAATTTCTTATGCGTATCTCAAAAATCAGATTGACAACCCTATCTATGAAGCTCGTCGCGCTGGTTCACTCAACCGTGAGACTGCGTTTGTCCTAAATCACTTTGGCTTTGAAGAGCCACAGCTTATTACTACCGTTACTCCTCAGATCAAGGATGCAGAAATTCAGGCTCAGCCAAAAGTTGATGCCGGAATGAGCCTCTATGCTGCTTGGCAGCTCATGCAGGACGTTAAGCTTGATACACTCTGCGTTACTGACGATGAAGAAGAGCTTACTGGCCTGATTGCTGTTAAAGATATTGCAAATGCAAACATGAGCCTTTCTGAGCCAAACCTGCTCTCCAAGGCAAAAACAAGCTATGCAAATATTGTTTCAACGCTTGGCGGTACCATGGTTCTAGGTGACTCTCAGGGCGTTGTGAAGCAGGGCAATATTCGCGTTGGTACCAGCGCTTCTGCACTTTCAGAGATTGTTGACGCTGGCGATATCATTGTTGTTGCTGGCAACCATGAGAACCAGACTATCGCAGTTGAGCACGGTGCTTCTTGCCTTATTGTCTCTTGCGATGCTCCTATTGCTCAAGACGTCATTGACCTGGCTAAAAAGCGTGATTGCGCTATTATCAGCACTCCTCGCGATACCTTTGAGGTAGCTCGCCTGCTCATCATGTCCATGCCTGTATGTGAGAAGATGCTCACCGACGACATCCTCAAATTCAGCGTTAACACCGCAATTGATGATGCTCGCAAGGCAATGACCAACTCAAGGCACCGCTTCTTCCCTGTTATCAACGAGAACGGCACCTTTGCTGGTCTTATCAGCGGTCCTGGTCTTTTGAATCCTCGCAAAAAGCACGTCATTCTTGTTGACCACAACGAGCGCGCTCAGGCAGTTGACGGTCTTGAGCAGGCCGAGATCATGGAGATTGTTGACCACCACCGCATCGGCTCCATTGAGACTTCTAACCCAATTACCTTTAGAAATGTCCCTGTTGGCTGCACCTGCACCATCATCTACGGCCTCTATCATGAGTACGGCGTTGATATTCCTAAGAATATTGCTGGCCTTATGCTCTCTGCAATTCTTTCTGACACCCTTGCATTCCGCTCCCCTACCTGCACCGAGCGCGATATCGTTGCTGGTAAGAAGCTTGCGGAGATTTGCGGAGAAGACATTGACACCTACTCTGAGCAGATGTTCGACGCTGGTGCAGACCTTACTGGTCGTACTGCAGAAGAGGTCTTCCACGGTGATTACAAGGTGTTCAGCCGTGGCGGCGTAAAGTTTGGCGTTGGCCAGGGATCCTTCATGACCGAGTCCAGCCGCAAGGCCGCAGAGGAACTTGTTGGACCATTCTTGGAGACCGCTGCTAAGTCCGAAGAGCTTCCAATGGTCTTCTACATGTTCACCGACGTTAAGAGCCAGGTCACCGAGATGCTCTTCTACGGCGCAAATGCTGCCAACGTCATCGAGCGTGCCTTTAACGTAAAGGTTGACGGCAACATTGCTGTTCTTCCAGGCGTCGTAAGCCGTAAGAAGCAGGTTGTTCCATCTCTCATGGCAACGCTTCAGACGCTTGCCGAGGAAGCCAACTAATTCAAGGGGTTCTCGGGTTTCTCGCGCATCGCGCCTTATGCGAGCTTTCACTGCGCGACTTTCTCGCGCGTCGGATTTCTCGCCATTGATTGAAATGATAACGCCTACCTGCACTTTCGCGGGTAGGCGTTTTTCTACAGGAGCTGTTCTATGACGGCGCCAATTCTGTCTCTGATCACCAGATTGGCGCGACCATCGTACGGCGTAGGTTGGTCGTTGATGATGGCCATTTTGTTGCCCTCGTAGTAGTCGAGAAGACCGGCGGCAGGCTGCACTACCAGCGAACTTCC
>CAKARF010000031.1 GCA_916720465.1 uncultured Atopobium sp.
AGTACTTTACGCTGATGAAAGCCACATGTCAACAAGCCACTGTGCCGGGCGTATCTATACTTCATAGAAATTACACGAGTGACAAGTTTTAATTTTAGGCAAAGGAGTCTTTGTTTTCAAAAACTATAAATTTGGCGAGAAATGCCTTGGTTAAGGATGACTCTAAGCTCAAGAGACTAACTTCAAAACAGCAATTACTTCTTCGCCGTCTTTCTCGCCCGTCTCAACAAATCCAAACGAACGATAGAGATCTTGCGCGACCTTATTTTTGGGTTCATAGGAAAGCCAACAAAACTCTGCTTTTCCACAGGGAAAGGTACGTATAAACTCCAGCGCAAGCATGAGCGCTTCTTTGCCGTATCTCCTTCCTTGGAATTTTGCATCAATCATCAGACGTCGAAGATCATAATTATTTTGAGCTATTGCTGGAGCTTTGTCCCAGCTACTATCTGTGCCAAACCCAATCATCAAAAACCCTATTGGTAAATCATTCTTGTATATACCAAAAGGGAAAATCTGTCCATTTTCTGCCTTGGCTATATAGGCTTCGATAAGACTTATATCATTTCCAGCAACAAAGCCTTGCTGGTCCTCGGACACCTTGAGCTTAAGAATGTCCCACACGTTTCTTCCGTTTATGTGCTGAAGACTCACCATAAGGTATCAATCAAAAGTCCATTGCTTGTTAATATAAAAAGCGACAAACTTCTACTGTCCTAGTGCTGATGAGCAGCGTGAGCAAGACCGACGCTAATAAGCGTAATGACATGATCATCAGCAAGAGAATAAATGACGCGACGACCATCTCTTTTTGCAGCTACCAGACCACGATCGCGCAGAAGGCGGAGCTGATGAGAAGTAGCAGACTGAGAAACAGAGAGAAGCTCCTGCAGTTCAGTTACACTCTTCTCGCCCAAAAGAAGAGCTCCCAAAATCTGGAAACGTGTAAAGTCAGAAAGCGCATCATAAATTTGAGTGGCATCATAGATGATATCGTCGTTAGTGAGAAACTCGTGCAGTTGTTCTTCAGAAACGCACTCGCAAATATTGTTTGTATGCTCACACTCGTGAGAATGATTAGTCATGATACTTCCTACTCTTTACAACTCAAAACTCTGAGTACACAGGGCTTCTCGCAAAATATTGTTTGTAACGCATCTTAGTATATACCGACTCTGCTCCGTTAGAACAAATAAAAAGAGGACTCCAGCTAACGGCTGAAGTCCTCTTCTGCATCGGAGTCAATCTCCGAAAAAGTTTGATGTATCAGGTGAAATTACTTACTCGTCTTCGCCGTCTGCCTCAGCGTCCATACGGACAACCTGGTTAAGAAGGTCATCCAGAGAACCAAGGTCCTCGTTGATTACATCAGGGCTAACCTCGTCAGAAGAAGAGCCGATGAGCGTCTCGGTGTAATCAGAGTGAGTGGATGGAGCTGCGGAACCCAGCATCAGGCCACCGTCGCCTTCTGGCGAGAAGACCATGTTGAGCAGCTGAGAAAGATCCTCAGAATCAGCCTCATCCTCTTCTGGCTCAAGGATGTAGAGGAGGTTACGAGCCTCAAGGCCATCGCGGAGCTCCTCGATTGCCTTTGCACCAATACCATCGATGCGAAGCAGGTCTTCCTCGGTCTTACCGATAAGATCGCCTACGGTCTCAATGCCAACCTCGCTGAACTTGTTGGTCCAACGCTGTGACACGCCAAGATCGTCAAAGAGGTACAGCTTTGCGTCCTCGCTTGAAAGCGTGCGGCCATTCTTGGAGTAAACGCCACCGTTGTAATCCTCGTTGACCCAGTCAAGCTGCTTAGGAAGCTGCTCCTCGATGTCCTTAAGCTCTGCTGGTGCCCAGTCTGGAAGAGACTTAGCAAGAGAAGAGGTTGGGCCATCAATCTTGGTGCCGTGGTACGTAAGCTCAACATCGTTGTATGCGGAGAGACCCGTACCTGCAGGAATCTGCTTACCAACAATAACGTTGGACTTGAGGTCAAGCAGGTGGTCAACGTCGCCCTCGATAGCTGCAGAGGTAAGAACGCCTGCAGTACGGATGAACGATGCGCTGGAGAGCCAAGAATCAATAGAGCTTGCAACCTTCAGCGTACCAAGGATTGCTGGCTCTGCCTCTGGTGGAGTACCACCAGCAAGGGCAATGTTCTGGACAGTCTCTGCAAAGACATAGCGGTCCACGTACTGACCAAGCAGGTACGAAGAGTCACCTGGGTTGGTAACCTGAACACGGCGAAGCATCTGACGTGCGATAACCTCAATGTGCTTATCGTTGAGTTCTACACCCTGAGAGGTATAGACGTCCTTAACGGACTCAACGAAGGTGTGCATGGTGGACTCAATGTCAGTGAGTCGACGGAGCATACGGAAGTTGACGAAGCCGCGGGTAATCTGGTCACCAGCACGGACAACAACGCCATCCTCAATGCCAGGCATAAAGCGGACGGATGCAGGTACACGCCACTCCTCGATAACACGGGAAGCATCGTCTGCATCAACAATACGCAGCAGGTACTCGGTGGTCTCTGGGGTAATGTGAAGAACACCAGAAACAGGAGCCAGATCAGCCTCGCGGCCAAGAATCTTCTCGTTGACGTTGCCGACGACGTCGAACATACGAGCAACGGTAGGAAGACCCTGCGTAATATCGTCTGCGCCTGCAACACCACCGGAGTGAATGGTACGCATGGTCAGCTGAGTACCAGGCTCACCAATGGACTGAGCTGCGATAATACCAACTGCAGTACCAATGTTGACAGGACGACGGGTGGAAAGATCCCAACCGTAGCACTTCTGGCAGACGCCGTACTTAGACTTACAGGTCAGAAGCGCGCGGAGCTGAACCTTAGCAAGGCCGTGCTCAACAAGACGCTCAAGATCCTGCTTGGACTCAACATAGCCACCGGCAGGGATAAGAACCTCGCCAGTGTTTGGATCGCAGACATCCTCAAGGGTGCAGCGGCCAATCAGGTCAGTATCAACAGAGGTCTGACCAGGCTTAATCAGAGGATAAGTGACTGCCTCATCAGTACCGCAGTCCTCCTCGCGGACAATGACGTCCTGTGCAACGTCGACAAGACGACGAGTCAGGTAACCAGAGTCGGAGGTGTGGGAAGCGGTATCTACCAGACCCTTACGAGCGCCGTAGGTAGAAATGAAGTACTCAAGAGGCTCAAGACCCTCGCGGAAGTTTGCCTTAATTGGAAGGTCGATGGTCTCACCGGACATATCCGCCATCAGGCCTCGCATACCAGCAAGCTGGCGAAGCTGTGTCTTAGAACCACGAGCTCCAGAGTCAGCCATCATGTAAATTGGGTTGTCCTCTGCAAAGCCTGCAAGCATCTCAGAGCCGAGAAGATCGGTGCACTCGGTCCATGCGTTAACAACCTCAACGTGACGCTCTCGCTCGGAAAGGAAGCCGTCCTCGTAGTACTCGTTGATCTGGTCAACGCGGTCCTGTGCCTCCTGAAGCAGCTGTGGCTTGTGTGGAGGAATGACAGCATCCCAAACGGAAACGGTCAGACCAGCAAGGGTTGCGTAGTGGAAACCAGTCTTCTTGATGTTGTCCAGAATTGGCTCAACATCAGCCATTGGGTAACGGTCGCAGCAATCGTTGACCAGAACACCAATGTCGGACTTAACCATCTTGTAGTTGATGTATGGGTAATCCTCTGGCAGGCACTGACGGTTGAAGATAATGCGACCAACAGTGGTCTCAAAACGCTTAGTACCCTCAGTAACGTCCAGGTCCTCATACTGACCGCGGCCAGTCATAACGCGGAAAATAGCACGATCGCTATCAGCAACGTTTGCATCCTTGGAGCTTACGCGGACAACAACCTTTGCCTGGATATCAAGGTCACGGTTGGCCTCAATAGCCAGAAGAGCATCCTCAAAGCTTGCGAAGGTAAGAGTTTTAGCGTCTTCACCGGTCTTCTCGGAAGTGAGGTAGTAGACACCAAAGACCATATCCTGAGAAGGAACGGTCAGAACCTTACCAGAAGCAGGGCTTCTGAGGTTGTTGCTGGAGAGCATCAGAATGCGAGCCTCTGTCTGTGCCTGAGTAGAAAGTGGCACGTGAACAGACATCTGGTCGCCGTCGAAGTCTGCGTTGAATGGTGCGCAGACCAGTGGGTGAAGGTGGATTGCCTTACCCTCGATAAGGACTGGCTCAAATGCCTGGATAGACAGACGGTGAAGGGTAGGTGCGCGGTTGAGAAGAACGAGGCGGTCCTGAATGACCTCATCCAGAACGTCCCAAACAACTGGGGTACCACGGTCAATAGCGCGCTTTGCGCCCTTAATGTTTTCAACCTTGCGGAGCTCAACCAAACGACGCATGACAAATGGCTTGAAGAGCTCAAGTGCCATAGCGGATGGAAGACCGCACTGGTGCAGCTTCAGGTGTGGGTCAACAACAATGACGGAACGGCCAGAGTAGTCAACACGCTTACCCAGAAGGTTCTGACGGAAGCGACCCTGCTTACCCTTAAGGGCCTCAGCAAGAGACTTCAGAGGACGTCCACCACGGCCGGTAACAGGACGACCACGGCGGCCGTTGTCAAACAGAGCGTCAACGGACTCCTGAAGCATGCGCTTCTCGTTGTTAACAATGATGGAAGGTGCGTCAAGGTCAAGCAGGCGCTTAAGACGATTGTTACGGTTAATAACACGACGATACAAATCGTTTAAGTCGGAAGCTGCAAAACGGCCACCATCAAGCTGAACCATTGGACGAAGATCAGGTGGAATAACTGGTACAACGTCAAGAATCATGTTAGCTGGATCGTTGCCACCCTTAAGGAAGGCGTCAACAATCTCAAGGCGCTTAATGGCCTTCTCGCGCTTCTGCTTCTGAGCATCCTCATTGGCGATAATAGCGCGGAGCTCCTTGGCCTCTTTCTCAAGATCAATGTTGGAAAGAAGGTCGCGGACTGCCTCAGCACCCATGCCACCCTTGAAGTAGATACCATAGTAGCGCTTAAGCTCGGAGAACAGACCCTCATCGGAGATGAGCTCTCTAGTCTCAAGCTGCATGAACTTCTCGAAAGCCTCACGACGAAGCGTCTTCTCTTCCTCGTACTCTTCCTCAAGATCAGCGACGCCTGCACGAATCTCGTCCTCAGAAAGAGGCTCAAAATCGCCAAACTCATCATCCTGTGGCTGGCCCTGCTCGCGAAGACGTGCAATCTGATCGTCACGCTCTGCGTCAAGCTCTTCGAGGTCTGCTGCAAGCTCCTCACGAAGATCGTCTACGTCAGCCTCACGTGCCTCAGTGTCAACACTGGTGATTACGTAAGATGCAAAGTAGAGGACTTTCTCGAGGTCCTTGCTCTTGATATCAAGAAGACGTGCCAGAGGGAAGCTGGTTGGGCTCTTGAAGTACCAAATGTGGCTTACAGGAGCAGCAAGCTCGATGTGGCCCATGCGGTCACGACGAACCTTTGCGGTGGTTACTTCAACACCGCAGCGCTCGCAGGTAATGCCCTTGAAGCGAATGCCTTTGTACTTACCGCAGGCGCACTCCCAGTCCCTTACAGGTCCAAAGATCTTCTCGCAGAAAAGACCATCCTTTTCTGGCTTAAGGGTACGGTAGTTGATGGTCTCAGGCTTCTTTACCTCGCCATAGGACCAACCGCGGATATCATCAGCAGACGCTAGAGAAATTTTAATAGCGTCAAATTCAGTGGAATCAAAATCTGCCACAGTCGCTACTCCTTATCGGTGGTCGCGTCGCCTACAAGTGCGGATGCACCCTCAGCGTCTTGGGACAGGTCGGAAGCGGTTACCTCAGTGAAGCCAAGGTCGTTGAGGATCTCAACAGCGTTCTTCTCCTCAGGATCTGTGACCTTTGCGGTATTTGCACGCTTACGATAGGAGATTGGCTCAATGTCAAGTGCCAGGGAGCGAATCTCTTTGACCAGAACCTTGAAGGACTCAGGAATTCCTGCAGTAGGAATGTTCTCGCCCTTAACAATGGACTCATAGGTCTTAACACGGCCGTTGGTATCGTCAGACTTAACGGTGAGGATCTCCTGGAGGACGTTAGCAGCACCGTATGCATACAGTGCCCAAACCTCCATCTCACCAAAGCGCTGACCGCCGAACTGTGCCTTACCACCCAGAGGCTGCTGGGTAACAAGAGAGTAAGGACCAGTTGAACGTGCGTGGATCTTATCGTCAACCATGTGGCCGAGCTTCAGAATGTAAGAAACACCAACGGTAATTGGGCTCTTGAATGCCTCGCCGGTACGACCATCGTAGAGGGTAGTCTTACCACGCTCGTTGAGCTGTGGAACAAACTCCTCACGCATGTCCTCGCCGTACTCCTTGAGAGCCTTGTTGATCATGTTGATGTTGGTGCGGCGAACAATCTCTGCAACGGACTCATCAGTAGCACCGTCAAAGAGTGGTGTTGCAACAGGAATTGGACCCTCAACGTAACGCTTAGAATCTGCGTCATCGTCATCCCAACCGTGTGCAGCGCCCCAACCAAGGTGGCACTCAAGCAGCTGACCAACGTTCATACGGGAAGGAACGCCCAGTGGGTCGAGAATAACGTCTACTGGGGTACCATCTGCCATGTAAGGCATGTCCTCAACTGGGAGAACCTTACAAATAACACCCTTGTTACCGTGGCGACCAGCAATCTTATCGCCCTGCTGGATCTTTCTGCGCTGAGCAACAAAGACGCGGACCAGGTCGTTTACTCCTGGAGGCAGGTCGTCTCCAGCCTCACGGCTGAAGCGGACAACGTCAACAACGCGGCCATAGGAGCCGTGTGGCATCTTAAGGGAAGTATCACGAACATCGTGTGCCTTAGCACCGAAGATTGCGCGAAGCAGGCGCTCTTCTGCGGTCAGAGCAGTCTCACCCTTAGGAGTGACCTTACCAACCAGAATATCGCCAGGGCCAACCTCAGCGCCAATGCGGATGATACCGTCATCGTCGAGGTTTGCGAGCATGTCCTCACCAAGGTTTGGAATCTCGCGAGTAATCTCCTCAGCACCAAGCTTGGTGTCACGAGCATCAATCTCGTGGCGGGAAATGTTAACGGAAGTCAGAAGGTCTTCCTGAACAACGCGCTCGGAGACGATAATACCGTCCTCGTAGTTGTAGCCTTCCCATGGCATGTAAGCAACGGTAAGGTTTGCACCAAGTGCCAGCTCAGAGTGGTCAACAGATGGACCGTCTGCGATTGGCTGGCCTTTCTGTACCTGCTGTCCAACAGTGACGATTGGACGGTGATTGATGCAAGTGGACTGGTTGGAGCGCTCGTACTTAGGAAGATCGTAGCGCTGAGAACCGTGCTCATCGGAGTAGATGACAACGTGAGCTGCATCAACCTCGGTGACCTCGCCGGCAAACTCTGCACAAATAAGCTCACCAGAGTCCTGAGCTGCGCGGCCCTCCATACCAGTTCCAACAAATGGAGCGTGGGACTGAATCAGAGGCACTGCCTGACGCTGCATGTTTGCACCCATGAGGGTACGCTTTGCATCGTCGTGCTCAAGGAATGGAATGAGGTTAGCTGCGACGGAGAGAAGCTGACGTGGAGAAACGTCCATGTAGTCAACGTCCTCAACAGGAACCTGTGCAGGTGCACCGAAGGAACCGTCGAAGTCGCGGGTACGTGCAATAACACGGTCTGCATCAACAATTTTGCCGTCTGCGTCAACCTCAACAAACTTCTTAGACTTAGGGTCAATTGGGGTGTTAGCAGGAGCAATAATGTGATTCTCCTCCTCGTCTGCAGTCATCCAGACAATGTCGTCAGAGACAACACCACCTGTGACCTTACGATAAGGAGCCTCGATAAAGCCGTACTCATTTACGTGAGCGTACAGTGCCAAGGAGCCGATAAGACCAATGTTTGGTCCCTCAGGAGTCTCGATTGGGCACATACGGGAGTAGTGCGAGTTGTGAACGTCGCGGACTGCGGTAGGAACGTTGGTACGACGGCTGGAGCCGGACTTGTGTCCTGCAAGACCGCCAGGTCCCAGAGCAGAAAGACGACGCTTGTGGGTCAAACCAGCAAGTGGGTTTGCCTGGTCCATGAACTGCGAAAGCTGAGAAGAACCGAAGAACTCCTTGATTGCAGCAACAATTGGACGGATGTTGATCAAAGACTGTGGAGTGATGTCGTCTGCGTCCTGAGATGCCATGCGCTCACGGACAACACGCTCCATGCGGCTCATACCAATGCGGAACTGGTTCTGGACCAGCTCACCAACGGTACGGACGCGGCGGTTGCCAAAGTGGTCAATGTCATCAAGGTGCTTAGACTCATCACCTGCATGCACTGCAAGTAGGTACTGAAGAGCTGCGACAATGTCCTCTTTGGTAAGGACACGAACATCTGCAGGAATCTCTTCCTCAAGCTTCTTGTTGATCTTGTAACGACCAACGCGAGCAAGGTCATAGCGCTGCTCGTTGAAGAAGAGGCCGTCAAGCAGAGAACGGGCGGAGTCAACAGTTGGTGGCTCGCCTGGACGCTGACGACGATAAATCTCGATAAGAGCATCCTCACGTGTAGTTGCAACGTCACGCTCAAGTGTGTTGCGAACAACATCGGAATCACCAAGGAGCGAGAGAATCTCGTCATCGGTAACAGCAATGCCAAGTGCACGGAGGAAGACGGTAGCGCTCTGGCGACGCTTGCGGTCAATGGAGACGACCAGGTGGCCGCGCTTATCAACCTCAAACTCAAGCCATGCACCACGTGCAGGAATGAACTGAGACTTGTGGACCAGAACACCGTTGTCCATCTCTGACGAGAAATACACGCCAGGTGAACGAACGAGCTGTGAAACCACAACGCGCTCAGAACCGTTGATGATGAAGGTACCGCGCTCAGTCATCAGTGGGAAATCACCCATGAAGACAAGCTGTTCCTTCATCTCACCAGTCTCTTTGTTGACAAAACGGACGTCAACAAAAAGAGGTGCTTGATATGAAATGTCTTTTGCACGACACTCAGCCATTGAATTGGCAGGGTCGCCGAACTGATGGTCACCAAAGGTGACCTGCATGGTTCCAGCGCTGTTCTCAATTGGCGAGAACTCAGCGAAGGACTCTGCAAGGCCCTCTCCCATAAAGCGCTCAAATGATTCCTTCTGTACAGAAATCAGATTTGGCAGCTCCATAGCTGCGGGAATCTTACTGAACGTCCTGCGTCCAGTATGCGCCTGAGGCGTGGTGAGGGAAGTCTTTTTAGCGGTAGACACCAGGTTGTCCTCCTTCAAAAGGGTGGAAGGTGGCAATTGTCGCAACCTAGTAATTTAGTCAAGATTTTAATGCGCGTCAACAGAAAAACACTTGATTTTTTAAGACGTTTTGACTATATTATCGCGTTTATGTTTTTCAACTGCACAAACGTTATGTTGCAGGTAAATCCTTGACTAACTCGTCTTTTCTAGTTATGAAGATTTTGTGGAGAAGGTCCACGGAGACAGAAATCACTTTCGGTGAGCGGCGCTCCCCCGCCGCGTCGCTTCGCATGGCGCTCCACGAGCCCCGAGCGCGCTCCGAGCGCACGGGTTTCTCGCCAGGCGCGTCGGCCTTTTGCTGCACGCGCCTGAAAAGTGCAAAGAATCTGTATTTGAGCCACCGATTCTTTAACAAAATCAGGCAAA
>CAKARF010000032.1 GCA_916720465.1 uncultured Atopobium sp.
ATAAAGAGGGCTTCTTAAGAAACAGAAGGTCTCTTATTCAGACTATGGGTAGAGCTGCAAGAAACGCTTCTGGCCAGGTCATTATGTACGCCGATAAAATCACTGATTCCATGCGCATTGCCATTGATGAAACAAGAAGACGTCGAGAAATTCAGGAAGCGTTTAACAAAGAGCACGGTATTGTGCCTAAAACCGTTAAGAAATCTATTACTGATATTGCAGGCTTTATTGCCGAGGCATCAGAAAACATTGATAAACGTAAACGCAAAAACGGAGAGTTCTACACCGCTTCAGATGATGAAGACTCTTTGGAAGAGCAGCAAGAGTCAATTCTTGAAATGCCTGCAGAGTTGCTTGCTGAAGAGTTGCAAAATCTTCCTCGTACAGAGGTTGAAGCTATGCTTTCTGGAATGGAAGCAGAGATGGCAGAGGCATCTGCATCTATGGATTATGAGCATGCAGCAGAACTCAGAGATCAGATTGTCGCCATTAGAAGTCAGCTTGAAGGCACTACCTCAGATGATGTTATCAAGAGGCTTAAAACTGGTGCTAGAAAAGGCAGCGCTCACGCTACGCGCAGACGCTATAGAGGCAAACATTAGGCGTTGTTGTAGTGCTCTACTATAAGCTCGGCCATCCTAATACCATCAGCAGCTGCACTCATAATGCCGCCGGCGTAGCCAGCGCCTTCTCCTACAGGCCATACACCTGGAGTGTTAATACTTTGTCCTGTTTCATCGCGGGTAATTCTTACGGGAGAGCTTGATCTTGTTTCAACACCCGTAAGAACTGCATCGGGATGAGCAAAGCCATGAAGTTTTTTGTCCATGACCGGAAGGGCTTCTCGCAAGGTATGTAAGACATAGGGTGGAAGACAGTCTTCAAGCAAGGTCCAGGTAACACCACGTGGGTAGGTTGGTTTTACCGAACGAGGTCCAGTAGATGCTTTCTTGTTTAGGAAGTCGCCTACAAGCTGGGCAGGGGCAACATAAGCTCCGCCGCCCGCTTTAAAGGCTGCTTGCTCGCAAGAACGTTGCAGCTCAATGCCAGCAAGTACGTCGTCTCCTGGTAGATCTTCTGGATAGACGTTAGCTAACAGGCCGGAGTTGGCATTTTTGCCCGCACGGTCAGACAGGCTCATGCCATTTGTGACTACGCCGCCCTTCTCGCTAGCTGCAGAAACAACATAGCCACCGGGACACATACAGAACGAGAAGGCACTTCTACCAGAGGGAAGGTGAACAGAAAGCTTGTAGGGTGCCGCTCCTAGTACAGGATTGGTTGCTTCAGGGCCATAGAGTGATTTGTTGATTTGAGACTGAAGATGCTCAATTCGCACGCCCATAGCAAAGGTCTTTCTCTCCATGGAGATGCCTTTGTCTTTGAGCATGACGTACGTGTCTCTACTTGAGTGTCCAGTCGCAAGAATCATTGTGCGAGTCTTTATGGTTTCAGTTTGAGTTGAACCGTCTGGATTGGTCTTCTCAACCTGAATTGCAGAAAGAGAGCCATCTGAGGCTCGCTCTAGGGAGGCGAGTTTTGTCCTAAATGCAACGGTTCCACCCGCCTCTTCAATCATTGTGACAATGTTTGTCACAACAGCGGAAAGAACATCGCTTCCTACGTGGGGTTTTGCGTCCCATAAAATGTTTTTCTGTGCACCTGCTTTTACAAAAGTCTCAAGAATAAAGCGGTGAGAAGCACTTTTGGTACCCGTGTTGAGCTTGCCGTCAGAGAATGTACCAGCACCACCAAGACCAAATTGGATGTTGCTTTCAATATCTAGCTGACCCGTTTGGTTATGATGCTCTACCACTGCAGTTCTTCGTGCTGCATCATCTCCGCGCTCAATAAGCAGGGGATTAAGACCAGCCTTGGCAAGCGTAAGCGCACAGAACAAGCCTGCACATCCTGCTCCTACAACAACGGGACGATTCTCTGAGGGAGCAGGTTGCTTCGCTTTGGGAAGCGTAAAAGCATTTGCCTCAGCAAGCTTGATATGCTTTGCCGCAGGTTTGCCTTGAATCTTGTTAAGGAGTTTTTGTTCCGCTGCAGGCCCACCTTTAAGGTTTACGTGGTAGGTAAGGATAAGAACAATATCGTTTCTTTTACGTGCATCAATTGAGCGTTTATGCAGCTCATATGAGGTAACCTCATCCGCAGAGACTCGGAGAGCGCGAAGCAGCGCGTCAAACCCCACCTTTGATTCTTTAGCAGGATACTTACGAAGAGGAGCAACATGAACTTTAATGTTTGATACTTCTAGCATATTAGTTGTCCTCTTTCAAAGATTCGCAATTCTGACCAGCGCTTTTTGCGGCAGCCAGACCGGCAACCATACCGCTCTTCCACGCCCACGAGAGGTTAAATCCTCCACATTGAGCGTCAATATCAAGAGCTTCTCCCACAATAAACAGACCAGGAACGCTATGTGCTTCAAGGGTGTTTGTGTCCACTTGATCGATGGAAATTCCACCAATACAGACCTGTGGAACAACTTTGGAAGACGTACCCGTAACGGTAAATGCTATTTTGTGAGCCTTGGTAATAGTGCTCTCTACTGAGTCATGAGCACCCAGGTAAGCAGCAATCTGTGGGTCGAGAAGACCGTCAGTGGTGTGAGCTTCTACAGCTGCCGCAACTTCCTCTTCCGCAAGCTGGGGGAGAAGGTCAATCTCAAGAACATTACCAGGTAGGGCTGTGCGAGATAAGTTGAAAATCATGATGCCCGAAAGTCCAAATGACCTAAAAAGCAGCTCGCCAGATTCCTGTTTGAGCACAACGCCGTCTCTTACAAGAGCTGCGTGTGCTCGTACGCGCTTTCCATCAAGGCTTGTTGGAGGCTGAGGAGTGCAAGTGAGTGCGCAGAGTCCTGGTCGCAGTGAGGTGGTCTGCAGCTGAAGACTTTCAGCAAGTTTGGTGGTTGTGAGTCCACCAGTAGCTAGAACTACTGATGATGCATGGACCTCATAGGTTTTCTCGCCAGCAAAGCATTCTTGAAAGGTAACGGTGAAGCCATTGTGCTGCGGATTTACCGATATGGCTTCTCGTCCTAGGGCAAATTGAACACCGGCTTTTTGGGCACGTCTGAGCAACAGTGACTGGATGGAGCTTGCTTGCCTGGTAAGTGGGTACATTCTGCCCTCGTCTTCAGTTGCCCACGCAAGACCGCTGGATCTAAAGAAAGAGAGAATATCTGCAAGGAAGGTGTCCTTATCCCTGCAAACAGCCTGGACAAACTCTGGATGAGAGAAATTCTCAAAGCTCAAATCTGCATTGGTAAAGTTACAGCGACCTCCGCCTGTTGCAAGGATGGTTCTGCCACTCTCTAGTGCTTTTTCAAAGACAACAACGCGCTTATTGACACCAAGAGCCTCAGCAGCAGTGATGGCAGCGCAGAGTCCTGCTGCGCCGCCACCTAGAATTGCTACATCAATGTAGTCTGGCACCATGAACGCCTGAGCTTGCTTAATACGCTTAGCCTGTGCCGCTTGTCGTTCTTTAACGCGCGTTGATTGAGCCATAGTAAGAACTACCTTTTGTGTTGTGTAAGTACCAGCTTCTAGGGCTTACAGATCAAGAACGCTTTGTGTAGCGTCAGGAACAAGGCCTTCAGGAAGCTCGCTGCTAAAGGTTCCCTTATCGGCAATCTGCGCAAAGGTTGCATCCATAGGAAGCTGTCCCAAAGGCTTGAGGTTAAATGCTGCTGCGGTCTCAGCAAGCTTTGATGGACCGTAAGGCTCAATGCGCTCATCGCAGTGAGGGCAGGTGATGTACGCCATATTCTCAATCAAACCAAGCACAGGTACATGCATCATTTCTGCCATGCGAACTGCCTTGCCCACAACCATCTGAACAAGATCTTGTGGAGAAGAAACAATCACAACACCCTCAACAGGAAGGGACTGAAATACGGTCAGCGCAACATCGCCTGTTCCTGGAGGCATATCGATGAGTAGGTAATCAAGGTCACCCCAGTTGCACTGGCTGTAGAACTGCTGGATAGCACCAGCAACAACGGGGCCTCTCCAGAGAACAGGATCGGTCTCGTTTTGAAGTACCAGGTTGGCGCTCATAATCTTGATACCGTTTGCATCCTCAATAGGAATAAGCTGCTCTTCAACGCCGTAAGATCGCTCATCAGAAATGCCAAACATGCGAGGAATTGAAGGACCGGTAATATCGCCGTCAAGAATGCCAACGCGCTTACCTGCGCGAGCGAGGTTAGTAGCAAGAATGCCGGTGACAAAGGACTTACCAACACCACCTTTGCCAGAAACAACGCCAATAACGTGCTTAACGCTTGAGTGCTGATTGAGTTCAAAGCCTGCTGGTGGCTGTGGTTCTTTCTTTTTGCCGTGAAGTGCAGCGTCAATTTCCTTACGAAGTGCCTCACGATCAATATCTACGTCTGCCATGTCTCTCCTTATGTAGCAGTTGTATGCAGTAATGACTTAATTCTACCCATAGAACTTTATGGCAAACGAGATAGCTATAATCTTTTCGGCGCACTTTAGCTGAACGTAGGAGGTTCACATGATTTTCTCGTCAATTAAAAATCTATCTGAGAATGACTTTGGTCAGAAATATATGGCTTGTGCTGCGGAGTTTCTGGCAACCCACAATCTGGACGAGCTGCCTTTGGGCAAAACAGAAATTGATGGAGATAACGTTTTTGTGAACGTCATGGAGTTTGAATCAGCTCTGCCTGGCGAGAAGGACTATGAGGCTCATAAGATTTACGCCGATATTCACGTAGTTATTTCTGGCACCGAAAGCATTGCCGTTGCCCCTCTTGAGCAGTGTGTTCTTAAGGGTGAGTTCAATACTGACGCTGATTTTGGTGCTTATACCAATCCTGGGGAAGAGACATGGGTCACCCTGCACGCAGGTGATTTTCTGGTGACACCTCCATCTGATGCCCACAAACCAGGCTGCACGCTGGAGAAATCTGGCTCTAAGCTTAAAAAGGCCGTGATGAAGGTTCGTGTTAAATAGGGAAGCGCGCTTGCCGTGCTTTGGCAGCACTATCTTGGGTATACTAGAACATCAGTACGCACAAATTGCATCTGTGTACTGATGTTGTTTTCTATTGTTTGGCAGTAGGTGCGTCAAAAGAAATGCGCATGTCAAACTGGTTATGTGAGGAACTATGGCTTCAAGCAAAATTGCTATCCGTGGCGCACGAGAGCACAACCTGCAAGATATTGACATTGATATCCCTCGTGATCAGCTGGTAGTTATTACGGGACTTTCTGGTTCGGGCAAGTCAAGTCTTGCCTTTGACACCATTTACGCAGAGGGACAGCGCCGCTACGTTGAGTCCTTGTCCAGCTATGCCCGTCAGTTCCTGGGACAGATGGATAAGCCAGACCTTGACTCTATTGACGGTCTTTCTCCGGCTGTGTCTATTGACCAGAAGACAACTTCTAGAAATCCTCGTTCTACCGTAGGTACTGTTACAGAAATCTATGATTATCTGCGTCTTTTGTATGCTCGCATGGGTACTCCTCACTGCCCTGAGTGCGGACGCGTTATTGAGCGCCAGACAACAGATCAGGTTGCCGATAAAATCCTTGAGGCTGGTCAGGGACGCAGAGCTTATGTTCTGGCTCCTGTTGTTTTGGGTCGCAAGGGCGAGTATGTCAAACTTTTTGAAGACCTTCGCAAAGAAGGATTTTCTCGCGTTCGTGTTGACGGCGTAGTCCGTGAACTTGATGAAGAGATTACGCTGGGTAAAACACTCAAGCATGATATTGAGGTTGTCGTTGACCGTATTGTCATCCGTCCTGATTCTTTGGGCCGCATTGTTGAGGGTGTTGAACAGGCAACTAAGCTTGCTCAGGGCAAGGTAGGCATATTGCTCCTGGCCGATAAATCCAATCCAGAGACCATGCCAGAAGAGCTCTTGCAGTACTCGCTGGCGCTTGCTTGTCCTATTCACGGCCACTCTATGGATGACCTGCAGCCTCGAGATTTCTCGTTCAACGCTCCTTACGGCGCTTGTCCTGATTGTGATGGCCTAGGAACTCGCAAAATTATTGATGCTGCGGCATTGATTGCTGATCCAAAACTGTCCGTATCAGAGGGCGTTTTTGGAAGCCTCTTTGGCCACTCCAATTACTATCCTCAGATTTTGTCTGCAGTCTGCAAGCATTTTGACGTATCTGATACAACACCTTGGAACACGCTGCCCAAGAAGGTGCAAGATGCCCTTCTCGGTGGTCTTGGTTCTACTAAGATTCGCGTTGACTACAAGACGCGCGACGGTCGCAATACGCACTGGTTTACTACCTTCTCCGGCGTCAGAAAGATTCTTTTTGACAAGTACCAAGAGACCACGTCGGAAAATATGAAGACGCATCTTGAGAAATACATTCGCGAGATGCCTTGTACAACCTGCCATGGAGCTCGCTTAAAACCAGAAATTCTTTCTGTTACCGTTGGCGAGAAGAACATCTGGGAGGTCTGTGAACTCTCTTGCAAGGAGTCACTGGAGTTCTTTAAGCAGCTGACTATTACTGACCGTCAGAAGGTCATTGCAGGTCCTATTGTCAAAGAAATTGTGGCAAGGCTGCAGTTCTTGGTAAACGTTGGCTTGGACTACCTCACGCTTTCTCGCGCAGCAGCATCGCTTTCTGGTGGAGAAGCCCAGCGTATTCGCTTGGCAACTCAGATTGGCGCTGGCCTTATGGGTGTTCTTTACATTCTGGACGAGCCTTCTATTGGTTTGCATCAAAGAGACAACAACCGTCTTATTGAGACGCTTAAGCAGCTTAGAGACCGTGGTAATACCGTGCTTGTTGTTGAGCACGATGAAGATACCATTCGTGCAGCAGACTACGTTATTGATATGGGTCCCGGCGCTGGTGAGCTTGGTGGTCATGTTGTTGCTGCTGGAACTCCAGAAGAGATCATTCAAAACCCTGATTCCATCACGGGCGCTTACCTTACAGGAAAGAAGCAGATTAGACTTCCAGAGGCTCGCCGTAAGCCTGGCCGCGGAAAGATTAAGATTACGGGAGCTAGCGCTAACAACCTTAAAAACGTTTCTGCCTCAATTGAGCTGGGCACGTTGACGGTAGTCACAGGCGTTTCTGGTTCTGGTAAGTCTTCTTTGGTTACCGATACCCTTGCACCCGCGCTTACCAATGCAGTTCAGCACTCAAAACGTGTGGTAGGAGAGTATAAAAAGCTTGAAGGCGTCGATCTTATCGACAAGGTCATTGATATTGACCAGAGTCCTATTGGTAGAACACCTCGTTCTAACCCAGCAACCTATATTGGCCTTTGGGATGACCTGCGTGCACTGTACGCTTCCGTTCCAGAGTCTCGCGCACGTGGCTATTCGGCTGGTCGTTTCTCGTTTAACGTCCAAGGAGGCCGCTGCGAGGCTTGTAAGGGCGACGGTCAGATTAAGATTGAGATGAACTTCTTGCCTGACGTCTATGTTCCTTGTGAGGTCTGCCACGGCAAGCGTTATAACCGCGAGACACTCGAGATTCTCTACCACGGCAAGTCCGTCTCTGACGTGCTTGACATGACGGTTCATGAGGCGCTTGCGTTCTTTGCAAACATTCCTCGCATTAAGAACAAGCTGCAGACTCTCCACGATGTTGGTCTTGGCTACATTCATCTTGGTCAACCAGCAACCACGCTTTCTGGTGGTGAGGCACAGCGCGTCAAGCTTGCAAAAGAGCTTCACCGTCAGCAGACTGGTAAAACTCTTTATATTCTGGACGAGCCAACAACTGGTCTTCATTTTGAGGATGTTAGACAGCTTATTGTTGTGCTTGAGCGTCTTGTTGATGCGGGCAATACCGTACTTGTCATTGAGCATAACTTGGATGTCATCAAGATGGCTGACCGCATTATTGACATGGGTCCAGAAGGTGGCGATGGCGGTGGAACCGTAGTTGTTTCTGGTACGCCAGAAAAGGTTGCGGCAACTCCAGAAAGCCACACAGGCAAGTTCCTTAAAGAGATTCTTGACCGAGATAACGCACGTCTAGCTGCAGAGAAAAAAGCTCAGAAGAAGCGCGCATAACATGGCGAGAAAAACGGCAAAGGTTCAAAAGACAAATGCAATGAGGGAGCTTGATGCTGCCGGCATTGCTTACGAGTTCCAATCTTACGAGGTAGACGAAGACGTTCCTTCTGGTGAGTTGGGAACTCATATTGCAGAGATGCTTGGAGAAGACCCAGACGCTGCATTCAAAACACTTGTCTGCGTCTCTTCAAGTGGAGAGCATGTAGTGTGCTGTATTCCTGTAGACCAAGAGCTTGATCTTAAAAAGGCTGCAGCTGCATCCGGTCAAAAGAACCTTTCCATGCTGCCTGTTAAAGAGCTTGAGGGTTTAACGGGTTATGTTCGTGGCGGCTGTACTCCCGTTGGTATGAAGAAGCAGTTTCCCACTATAATTGACGAGACTGCTCAGCTTTTTGAGCTCATTCATATCTCTGGTGGAAAACGTGGACTCAGTTTGACGCTTTCTCCAGAAGATTTAGCTTCATTTGTATCGGCTACGTTTGCAGATATTGTTCGCGAGGTGCACTAGTGGCATATCAGCCCAAACATATGCGACTTTCAGCAGAGTCCTGTGATAAAGAGGATGCTTCTAAGCAGAAAGACTTGAGCCGCTCCACTTCTATGATGAGCGTGCTTGTCCTGATTAGTCGTATTACGGGCTTCTTAAGAACCTGGGCTCAAGCATTTGCTATGGGCGCAACCGTTCTTGCAAGCTGCTATTCCATTGCAAACACCCTTCCTGACCAGCTCTATGAACTTGTTGGTGCAGGAATGCTTACTACAGCTTTCTTGCCGGTATATCTCTCTATTAAGAAGAAGGTTGGACAGGATGAGGCAAACGCCTACACTTCCAACCTGCTTTCCATTGTTGTTGTTGCAACAGGTCTTGTTGCCGTTTTAGGCTTCTTCTTTGCTGCAGAAGTGGTGTATACACAGTCCTTCTCGGCAGGAGCTGATTTTGATTCAACGCTGGCAGTCTACTTCTTTAGGTTCTTTGTCATAGAGGTTATGCTGTACTGCTTCTCCACCATTTTCTCTGGTGTTTTGAATGCAGAGCGAGATTACCTCTGGCCAGCCGCGGCACCTATTTTTAATAACTTTGTCACTACGGCATCGTTCTTTGCGTATGCTTTCTTGGTTAATACTAACCCTGAGCTGGGTCTTCTTATTCTTGCTCTGGGAAATCCTCTGGGCGTTCTGATTCAGGTTCTGATTCAGGTTCCATCACTTAAGCGCAAGGGGATTAAGCTCTCGTGGAGAATTAACCTCAAAGACCCCG
>CAKARF010000033.1 GCA_916720465.1 uncultured Atopobium sp.
ACCTCAACGCGAGACTCCATGAGTTTCTCGACAGCATCCCTTGCACTTGTGGCCTCAATGATTTCCTCGAGACGGCCAGTCTCCTCAAGCAAGAACCTAAGCTCAGAACGGGCTGGAGCCTCGTCATCAACAATCATGGCACGCATGTCATTCATCTCCCAACAGCCTAATGCAGCGTTAAGCAAAACCGTTTACTACTATGCTGTTGCCTGCAGTGCCGCACCTGCAAGCTTGAGTGTCACGCACGTACCCTGGCCTGGCTTAGACATGATTTCCATGCCAGATCCAGTGGCGTAGAAGCGTTCAACTCGCTCAGCTACGTTCTTAATGGCAATGCCCGTGCCCCCATTTCTCCCCGAAGAATCCTGCGGGGTAGGACCTTGGCCATTAAGCAAGCGATAAACAGTCTCTTCATCCATTCCAAGACCATCATCAGCAACAGATATAAGAATATCATCTTCGTCGCGTGCGACGTGGATGTCAATATGGAGGGTTCCTTCATCTTTCATGGCGTGCCTCACGGCATTCTCAACAATAGGCTGAATCAAAAAAGACGGAACCTGAACGTCTTCGCACCCCTCATCGACATGCTCAGACTCTTGAATACGTTCTTCTCCAAAACGAGTTTTCTCAATTGTCAAATACCTACGTGTTTGTGTCAATTCCTGCGAAAGTGGAATAAGCGCACCTTGAGAGCTCTCGAGCGTACGGCGATAAAACACAGAGAACTCACGAAGTAAGTCGCGTGCCTTATTGGGGTTTGTGCGCGTAAGAGATGCAATGGTATTAAGTGTATTGAACAAGAAGTGTGGATTAATCTGCGCTTGCAGAGCCTTGACCTCTGCTCGAGCAGTCAACTCTGCCTGACGGTCAAGCTCGTACGAGGAAAGCTGCGTGGAGAGAAGCTCGCCCAAGCCCTCTGCGATTGCCAGCTGTGTGCGATCAATCTCAATACCGCGACGATAATAGAGCTTGATTGTACCAACCGTGCGATCTTGAACAATCAGTGGAACAATGATGCCAAAGGAGCTACCGCCGTTGCCAAAGCCACCTCGTCTTTGTAGCACCTGCTGACGGCTATCTACCGAGACAAACGTCTCCATGCGGCCACTTTCCAGAACCTCAGTTACGGGGCCCACTACCTTTGAACCGGGCATATGGGAGGTTGCAATGTCTCCTTCAAAACCCAATACGTGTTCTGTATCAGTGATAGAGATAGCAGCAGCAGAGGTTTCTGAAAGCAATAACGTGCAGATGGTTGGCGCTGTTTCTTGTGATAATCCACCGCGTAACGTTTTAAGCGTCTTAGAGGCCACCTCAAGCGTTCGCTCTGTTGCCTGAGACCTGGCGTGCTCGTTACCCGACTGAGTAGTGCCGCCAAAAACAATGACCGTGGCAAGTCCTCCGCCTGCAACGAGAGCTGCAAACAGGTTGTCTGCCATGACACTCCAAGAGAGAAGGCCCAGCAATACACAGGCGAGAATAATCAGGACTATCCTGGTTGATCTATGTATGTACTGAGCAAGTCTTTGCATGGCTGTCTAGTTCTCGACTGATTCTGTAACAGAATCCTCAGAAGCAAGCTGCTGTGGTAAAGACGAATGCTTAAGCGCACGAGCTAAAGGAGCGCCAAGTACATAGAGGACAACGGCTTCTCCAAGTCCTGTGGTAATAAAGCCAAACAAGAACATAAGAGGATATGAGCCATCGAGCTCAATAGTGGTAAATGGAATTGTGTAGAATCCCAAGCCCTGAAGCAAAATGGGAAGATATGCAGAAACGATTACTGCATTTGCAAGCACAGGTCCTAGAAGTGCAAGCGGTACATTCTTCCTGTTTTTCCAGGTAAACCATGCACCAAGGGCAGTTGCCAAGGAGCCAAAGACTACGTCTAACAGCCCCAATGCACCTGTGCCAGAAATAACCATATTTGCAAGGTTAGCAATGACGCAACCAAGTGTCAGTCCTGGAATTGCATCAGCGGTAAAGAGCGCAAGAACAACAACTGCCTCTGAAATACGGAACTGCACAGGACCCCAGGCTAGACCGCCCAAAAAGAGAAGGGTTGCAAGAGTAAGTGCTGCATAAAGAGCTGCAATGATACCAATACGTGCAAGGCGCTGGGCGCGCTGTTTTGTTGCATAAGCTGAAGAAACCTGTGGCAAAACAATCCCCTTGTTAACTCTAAAAACTTAGTTCATGATACGACGAAACGCATATATGAGCAAATGAGCAGCGCAGACATACGATTAGTAATGCAGGTGCATTCCTGGATAGACCATCTCGCGAGCGTGCTTCTGATATGCCGCAACCGCCTCTTCCTCAAAGGCCAGAGGGGTGTCCTCCTCGCCCGCCATATCCAAAATCCAGCGTGTGAGGTATGGGTTGAGCGGAAGCAGCGGACCAATAAGCCAGGTGGCAATAGCGTTCTTGCGACGGAAGCCCTCCAACTTGCTTTCTTTATTGATGCCAAATCCAACCTTATTCTTAAGGAAGTAGCAGTTAGAGTTATCTCCCTCGGTAAGCGTGAACTGCATCTTAAAGCCCACAACAGTAAAGGGTTCTTTGCCGTTACCAGGATCAAACTCTCCCACCTGAACGTCGTGGAAACGCTGGGGCATATAGCGAGTGGTCACAAAATTGAAGAGACCCAAGCCCTCAATCTCTGAGCCGTCAGGATTGACGATTTTCTGGCCAAAAAGCTCTGAAGCATTACCGGCAAACAGCATAGGAACGCCCTGATCGGCCAGCTCTGCAAGCCTATCCTTGTAAGGCATAAGGCGAGAAATAATAAGCTCTTGCTGGGCTTCTGTCATGCCGCCCATGATGATTGCCGACGGCGTGTTGTCAACAAAGTAAGGCGTTGCCGCGTGAGAAGTGTATACGAAGTTCTCTTTTGGAAGGCAGGCCTCCAGGTAGAGAGCGTTTCCGTTGTCTCCACCCTGGTTACCGTACTCTGGATAGAGAATCTCAATCTTAGTTGCTGGATTACTCATGGGAGGCCTCCATCTGTTTCAAGCGCTCAATGATACGGTTTCTGCTGATATCACCAATGCCGCCGTTGTAGAGGCCGTGTGCATAGAAAACGTGCTGGCAAGCATTAAGATCAACCAGATCAGCTGTCTCTTCTGGAGAGTTTGCTACAAAGGTCTTAGCTGGATCAATATCCGCAAGCCTGAGCCTAAGCTGCAGGTCAAGCGATGTATCACCGTAAATAATGACCTGCTTAACGCTTGGGTCTTGCAAGAACTCAAAGTCAGTCTGGTAGTACCAACCAATGTACTCTGTCTGGTCTTTTGCTTTTGCCATATATGCATCGGCAATCATGATGATGATTGCCTTATCACCTGGCTGTTTGCGCAGGATATCAATAGTAACGGAAGTAGCCGTGTCATTCTCGCCCTTAGAGGCCATGCTAATAAGGCGACGACCGTTGTAGTCAATCTCGTTATACCTGGAAGAAGCGATGTTAACGCGCTGCAAGGACGCTGCGATAGTTGCAGGTGCAAGACCCATCTCGCGTGCGGTAACAATGGCTACAAACAGGTTGTAGAGGTTAACAATCGAGTAGCTGTTGAGCTTGTACTCGTATGTTGGTGCGCCCTCGTGGCAGTGCTCCTTGACCACAAACTTGCCGGTTGCTGGATCAACCGAGATAACCTCGTAGTCAGGCGTTGGATTGGTATAGCCACACTCTTCGCAGGTCGCATGGCCAAGATGCCTGAGGTGTGCGTAATCCCACTTGAGTTTGCCGCCACATTTGGGGCATGCAGTAAGGTCCGAAACAATGCCTACTGGCTCTGCAGTATCTTCTGCCAGCCTTGCGATGGAGTAATACGTACGATGAGTGCACTGAGGGGCAAGTCTGCAGCTAATCATGTCGTCTGCGTTCAAAATCAGATGAGTTGAAGCAGGAATGCCCTTATCCATAACGTCAAACACGTAGTCTGGAGTTGCACTACGAGAGAACGTATCGCGGAACAGATTAGTAACAGACAAAATATCAGGCTGCAGATACGGGAAAATACGAGGTCCCGAGAGCTCATCGAACTCCATAACTGCAAGCTTAGTCTTTGAGGTGCCCTTCCACGTGGCGTTCTTTGCAAACGAACTTGCAAAACCGCTGGAAATATTACCGCCAACGCGGTTGGTAACGGTCTGATAGCCATTATCAGCGAGAAGATCGTTGAGCAGGTTGTTGGTGGTTGTCTTACCGTTTGTGCCAGTGATAAAGACAATCTGCTCTGGCTTAGCAATGTCTCCCAAAAATGCAGGATCAATGCCCTCGGCGATAAAACCTGGCAGCGTTCCACCCTCATGGTTAGTCAATTTAAGTGCTGCAAGCGTTGCTTTAGCAGCGAGAAAAGCTACAGGAAATAGTCTGCTCTTTTTTTGTGCCACAGTAACTCCCATCGTGAGCAAAGTCTCTCTAGTTTATCACCTCGCGAGAAGAGCTTGAAGAACAGAGGGTCTCTCGCCAAAAATGCTGCATAAAAAAGCCGAGCCAGGGTATCCTGGCTCGGCTGAAGCTACGTGAAAGTAAGTTGCCTTACTCCTCAGGCTGCTCCTTCTTCTCTGCTGCGTAGAGCTCGGAGAGGCGTACAAGGTGATCGTAGCGAGCCATTGCGGCTTCCTCGTTCTCCTTGAAGAGCTTCTCTGCGTGCTCTGGGAACTCGCGGGTGAGTCGGCTGTAACGAGCCTCGTTCATCAGGAACTCCTGGTAGCCACCCTTAGGTGCCTTGGAGTCAAGCGTGAACTTCTTACCTGCTGGTGCAGATGGGTTGAAGCGATAGAGGTTCCAGTAGCCGGTCTCGACTGCCTTCTTCATCTCCTCCTGTGCGTGAGCCATGCCGCCCTTGATGGAGTGCATCTCGCATGGGGAGTAACCGATGATGAGGGATGGACCTGGATAAGCCTCTGCCTCAGCAATTGCCTTGAGAGTCTGCTGGAGGTTTGCGCCCATGGAAACCTGAGCAACATAGACGTAACCATAGGTCATTGCAATCTCAGCAAGGTTCTTCTGCTTGATGTCCTTACCAGCTGCTGCGAACTGTGCAACCTGGCCAAGACGGGAAGCCTTAGAAGACTGACCACCAGTGTTGGAGTAAACCTCAGTATCGAAGACAAAGACGTTGATATCCTCGCCAGAAGCAAGAACGTGGTCAAGGCCACCGAAGCCGATGTCGTATGCCCAACCGTCGCCACCGAAGATCCAGAAGGACTTCTTGGTGAGGAAGCTCTTGTTAGCAAGGATTTCCTTAGCTGCTGGAAGATCAGACTTAGCAAGCTCAACTACGAAAGTCTTAGAAGCTTCCTTGGAGAGAGCTGCGTCGTTAACGGACTCAATCCATGCCTTAGCAGCATCCTTGAGGTCCTGAGATGCGCCGTCCTCATCGACAAGCTGCTGAGCAAGCTCCAGGAGACGCTTCTGCTGTGCCTGGTGACCAAGCATCAGACCCATACCGTGCTCTGCGTTGTCCTCAAAGAGGGAGTTGTTCCATGCTGGACCGTGACCATTTGCATCGGTAGTAAATGGTGAGCAGGAAGCTGGGTTACCCCAAATTGAGGAGCAACCAGTTGCGTTGGAGATGAACATACGATCGCCGAAGAGCTGAGTAACCAGGCGGCCGTAGCTGGTCTCAGCGCAGCCTGCGCAGGAACCGGAGAACTCAAGAAGAGGCTTCTTGAACTGAGATGCCTTGACGTTGTTAGCGACAAGCTCGGTCTTCTCGGAGACGTGGTTGACTGCGTAGTCAAAGATCTCCTGCTTGGACTCCTGCTCCTCGATTGGCTTCATGGTCAGAGCATCTGCAGGGCAGATGTAGACGCAGTTGGAGCAACCGGTACAGTCGAGCTGAGAAACTGCAATCTCAAACTTGTAGCCCTTAGCCTTAGGACCAACGGCATCCTTGAACTGGGACTGTGCTGGTGCAGCAGCAACCTCTTCGTCGGTAAGGACGAATGGACGAATGACTGCGTGTGGGCAGACATAAGCGCACTGGTTACACTGAATGCACTTCTCGACGTTCCACTCAGGAACAACAACAGCAATGCCGCGCTTCTCGTAAGCAGCAGCACCAAGCTCAAACTGGCCATCAACGTGGTTCTTAAATGCAGAAACAGGAAGTGCGTCACCCTCCATACGAGAGACTGGAGTCATGATGTCGCGAACCTGCTTTAGCAGAGCCTCACGGCCCTCAAGGGTGATTGTGCTTGGAGCATCCTCTGCAGTAGCCCAATCAGCAGGAATCTCAATCTTAGTAAATGCAGTAGCACCAGCGTCGATTGCCTTGTGGTTCATATCGACGACGTTCTGGCCCTTCTTCAGGTAAGAGTGGGTTGCAGCATCCTTCATGTACTGGAGTGCGTCTGCCTCTGGAAGAACCTTTGCAAGAGCAAAGAATGCGGACTGAAGAATGGTGTTGGTGCGCTTACCCATACCAATTTCCTTGGCAAGGTCAATTGCATTGATCAGATAAACATTGATGTTGTTCTTTGCAATGTAGCGCTTTGCCTCTGCTGGCAAGTGGTGTGCAAACTCCTCTGCATCCCACTGGCAGTTAACCAAGAAGGTACCGCCAGGCTTGACGTCGCGGACCATCTTGTAGCCCTTGATGATGTATGCAGGAACGTGGCATGCAACAAAGTCTGCCTTGGTGACATAGTAAGGAGAACGGATCTTGTGATCACCGAAGCGCAGGTGGCTGATGGTGATTCCGCCGGTCTTCTTGGAGTCATACTGGAAGTATGCCTGAACATATTTATCAGTGTGGTCACCAATAATCTTAATGGAGTTCTTGTTAGCACCAACGGTACCGTCACCGCCGATACCCCAGAACTTGCACTCAATGGTGCCCTCAGCTGCAGTGTTAGGAGCCTCAGGATCCTCTGGGAGAGACAGGTTGGTAACATCGTCGACAATACCAACGGTGAACTCACGCTGAGGAGCATCCTTCTTGAGCTCCTCGAAGATTGCGAATGCAGATGATGGTGGGGTGTCCTTGGAACCAAGGCCATAACGACCGCCAACAACCTTAATGCCTGTACGACCAGCCTCATAGAGAGAAGAAACAACGTCTTCGTAGAGAGGCTCACCAACGGAACCTGGCTCCTTGGTGCGGTCGAGAACAGCAATCTTCTTGACGGACTCAGGAAGAACGTCAACAAAGTGCTTTACAGAGAATGGACGATAGAGACGGACCTTAACCAGACCGACCTTCTCGCCATGAGCGTTCAGGTAATCGATAACCTCTTCGAGGGTATCGCAGAAGGAACCCATGCAGATAACAACGCGATCAGCGTCTTCTGCACCGTAGTAGTTGAACAGACCGTAGTCAGTACCAAGCTTAGCGTTGATCTGGTTCATGTAGTCTTCAACAACTGCTGGCAGCTGGTTATAAACCTCGTTGCATGCCTCGCGGTGCTGGAAGAAGATGTCACCGTTCTCGTGGGAACCACGGCTTGATGGATGCTCTGGGTTCAGTGCGTGATCACGGAATGCCTGGACAGCGTCCATGTCGCACATCTCAGCCAGATCAGCGTAATCCCAAACAGCAACCTTCTGAATCTCGTGAGAAGTACGGAAACCGTCGAAGAAGTTAACAAATGGAACCTTGCCCTTGATTGCTGCGAGGTGAGCAACAGGAGCCAGATCCATAACCTCCTGGACGTTGCCTTCTGCGAGAAGTGCAAAGCCAGTCTGGCGAGCAGACATAACGTCAGAGTGATCGCCAAAGATGTTCAGTGCATGGGTTGCAACGGTACGTGCGCTGACGTGGAAAACACCAGGAAGCTGCTCGCCGGCAATCTTGTACATGTTTGGAAGCATGAGCAAGAGGCCCTGAGAAGCTGTGTAGGTAGTGGTCAGTGCGCCAGAACCAAGAGAACCGTGAACAGCACCAGCTGCGCCAGCCTCGGACTGCATCTCGACAACCTTAACGGTTGTACCAAAGATGTTCTTTACGCCCTGGGCGGACCACTGGTCAACATAGTCTGCCATTGGACTTGATGGGGTAATTGGATAAATGCCCGCTACCTCAGTAAACGCATACGACACGTATGCCGCGGCGTTGTTACCGTCCATGGACTTAAACTTTCTTGCCATTTCCTCTCCTTGCCTAATCTGTGATTTCTCACAGTATGCGTCTGTGCGATCCAAAATAAAGCTGTAGACCCTGGGTGACTACGGAAACGAATTTCATAGTTCGGCCAGCAGCGGTCGCATAATGCTTTTATTATTGCGCAAAAAAACAATGAAACAAATCAGAAATATGAGCCATCAAATACCTATTTTTAGGTAGGATTTTCTACCTGCGGAATTGCAAAATAAACATAACACTAAAGTGCAATTTTTTTTGCAAATCGACAAAATATTCAAGTACACAAGCGGCCATCTGTCTGAAAAACAGACAGATTTTTACGTAAGCACTCAACGCACGGAAATCTTGCTGCACGTTGAGTGCTTTTTTAATAGCCATACTTTAGCGTCATATCTCTTTTGATTACTTAGCAGCTTTGATTTCACAAAGTTTCTTGTAACCAAATAAGAAATACTCTCCTACCTTGCCTTGCGCATCAGAAGCACATACGATTCCATGTTCATCCGAAGTTAGGAAAGCTTCATCAAATTCGGCAGTTCCATCAAATACCTGGGCAATAACGTCTGGATTAAACTTTGTTGGCTCATGAAGCGTCTGTGCCAGATCTAACACTAAACTTGTGACTCCCGATCGAACGCTTTCTTCCGAGACACCCGCAATAAGCTTTCCGTCTTTTACCAGCCAAAGCACCTCTGGTGCACAATGAGTTTGCTGCTCTTCTCGCTGTGAAAT
>CAKARF010000034.1 GCA_916720465.1 uncultured Atopobium sp.
AGCCGACGCTAACACGCTGCAGAATCATAATCACCCGCACATGAACTGCCTCCCAAAACTTGGACATAAGAAATGGGGGGCAGTTCACTTTGAATTAGAGCGCAGTTCTCAATTGTTTTGGTAAGAATTTAGATTCTGCAAATAATTTATGATTCAGCGTATGCAAGCATGCAATGAGGGTATAGTATGCCGTAGTTAACAAATTGAGGAGTATCTGTATGAGTCCTATTGATATTTTGGTTGTTCTTATCGTTATTGCTCTTGTTGCTCTTTGTGTCCGCTCTCAACTTAAGAGCGCAAAAGAGGGTTCTTGTTCTGGATGCTCTTCATCCAGTAGTTGTGGCACTCATCACGGTGGAGATGGTCACTGTGGTGTTGCTCAGAAAATGATTTCTGACGTCGATAAGGCTTTTGACGCTCAATAGGATAATTGTCACAATTTCATTAACAATTTTTACCATTCGCCCGGTTTCAGGGAAGTGGAAACATAGCCGTAACAAGAATGTGTCATGGTAGTTACGATTCCAGTTTTCTGACCCGGGAGGACCGTATGAGTACGGATAAGAAAATTGACTATATTCTTCGCACGGTAGAGGAACGAGACGTTCGCTACTTGCGTCTTTGTTTTACCGATGTACTCGGCGGATTAAAGGCTCTCTCCATTTCCCCCGAGGAGCTAGAAGAGGCTTTTGTTGAGGGTATTGGGTTTGATGGCTCTAACGTTGACGGCTTTGCTTCCCAGGAGCAGTCCGATCTTCTCGCATTCCCTGACGCAGATACGTTTCAGATTCTTCCATGGAAGACAGATGACGGTGTAGTTGCAAACGTATTCTGCGATATTCAGACTCCTCGACGTGAGGCTTTTACAGGCGATCCACGCCTTGTACTGAGAAATGCTTTTATCAAGGCAGAAGACCTTGGTTATGTTGCAAATGTTGGCCCCAAGCTTGAGTATTTTTATTTTGTGAGTGGCTCTGAGCCAAAGCCTATTGATCAGGCTGGATACCTTGATTTGAATTCTGCTGATCTCAGCCATAGCCTTCGTTATTCCACATCTCGCGCGCTTGAGAATCTTTCTATTCCTGTTCAGTATTCTTTCCATGCAGCTGGCCCTGCTCAAAATGGCGTTGAGCTCCGTTATGCAGAAGCACTAACTTGCGCGGATAACATTGTTACTGCTCGTCTGGTTATCAGACATATTGCAACACTTCACGGCGTATTTGCATCGTTTATGCCAAAGCCTCTTCAGGGAGTTCCTGGCTCAGCCATGCTTTTGAATCAGTCGCTTCTTGACCACGATGGCGAGTCTCTGTTCTGGGCTCCAAAGACTGAGAGCGAAGCCCACCTTTCTGAGCTTGCTCAACACTACATTGCAGGTCTTATTAAGTACGCTCCTGAGTACATGCTTATTACTAACCCAACGGTTAATTCCTATAAGCGCTTTGATCGTGATGCTATTCCTGCCTATGCAACCTGGGGTCGTAAAAACCGTTCTGCTATGGTTCGTATTCCTACGCATAAGCCAGGCAAGCATGTTGCCACCCGTGCTGAACTGCGTATTCCTGATCCAACTGCAAATCCTTATTTGGCTAATGCTGTCACGCTTATGGCTGGCCTTAAGGGTATTGAAGAAGGCCTCTTGCTTCCTGAAGAGTTTGTAGGCGGAAATCCTGCCGATTATGGCGAGAAGCTCCCAATTAATCTTGGAGAGGCACTTGAGCGCTTCAAGCAGTCAGAGCTTCTTAAAGATGTTCTTGGTGAGCACATCTTCTCGTATCTGTGCGAGCGCAAGGCAGAGGAGTGGCGTGAGTATTGCCTGGCAGTTACTGACTGGGATACGCAAAAGTATTACGCTGGTTGCTAAGCAACTATTTCTCTTGCTGTTATATGTTTCTTTGAACCCTGCTCTGATTTATTCAGAGCAGGGTTTTTTGACGAGAAACCCTTGTTTCACGCAAAGAATGTAGCCTTCTTATTCGAATTGTTACCGTTTTATGAACTGAAAAAATTACTTTTACCTGGTCTTTATTGGATAGAATGACTAAATAGTAGTCATTTATGCAAAGAAGTTGTTCTTCTCGTCATTTTTATGCAATAAAAACGAGAAATATGATGAAAATTATAAGTAGATTTTTCATATTTGCTTCCTATAATTCATTCCAATGAATTTCAGCTCAGATTTATTCAGGAAGAGGCAGATATGAAATCTTCATTTGTAACTACAGCTAAGAAGGCCGCCCTAAAAGGCGTCGCAGTTGTTTCTATGGCATGTGCGCTTATGGGTCTTATGGCCTGCTCGTCATCTAAGCAAGAAAATGCGCAACAAGGTACTACTTCATCCTCTGATTCAAGCTATACGCTGGTAACTAAGGGTCATCTGACCGTTGTAGCAGAGCTTGGTTTCCAGCCTTTTGAGTACTTTGAAGGTAACTCAACTACTCCTGTTGGTTTTGACGTTGATCTTATTACCGAGATTGCAAAAAGACTCAATCTTGAGGTTACGTACCTGCCAAACCAGAAGTTTGACACTCTTGTTCCAACTATTAAGCAGGGTGGTAAAGCAGACGTTGCTATCGCAGGTATTACCATCACTGACGAGCGCTCTCAGGAGGTAGACTTTACTACTTCTTACCTTGACTCCAATCAGTCCCTGGTGGTTAAGTCTGGAAGCACTGAGACCGAGCAGACGCTCAATGATGCCTTCAAGAAGGTTGTTGTTCAGACAGGCACTTCTGGCGAGGACTGGGCCAAGGAGAACCTTCCAAACGCAACCATTGTTTCTGTAGACGATGTTGCTGCAGCAATGGCAGGAGTCCAGACTGGACTGTATGACGCAATGGTCATTGACCTGCCTGTTGCTTCCAATCTGATTAGCACTTCATACTCTGATCTGACCATTGCAAAAGAGATTCCAACAGGTGAGCAGTATGGCATTGCTGTTTCCAAGGACAATCCTGCGCTGACCGAGGCTATCAATAAGGTGCTTGCAGACATGGAGAAAGACGGAACCATGACTGCCCTTAAGACCAAATGGTTTGGCTCTAACATCTAGTTTTACCAGCTCAGCAAAAAAGTGCTTGAAGTCAGATTTGGCTTCAAGCACTGCTCTGTTTTTAGTATCAGCGTTTAGGCACCTCAAGCTCTAAAGGAGTTTCACGTGATTGCACTTTTGCACAAAACTATGTCAGGACAGCAACTGTCCTTGTGCATGTCATCTGCGAGTTTCAAGGCTGAATCTGCGTCTCAGAGTCTGGCTCATGATTCGGCTGAGTTAAAGTGCTTGCATGTACGTGCGCGCTCCTCGCTGCTTGTTGCTCTTCTCGCCACACTGCTTTTGAGTGGATTGTTCTTTATGTCCCTAAGCGCGTTTTCTACTCAGAGCGCGTTTGCTCTAACCACAAATAAGGCAACGGCTAAGTCAAACCAGACGGAAGGTAATGGTGTCATTGGCGGCAAAGAGACACGTTTGACCTGGGAGGGAACAGTTGAGGACGAGCAAGTTTCTCAGCTGACTCTGCAGTTTCCCGAGGGCTCTGATTTGCAGAGTGCAACTACTAAGGTGACCGTTCTTTCAGGTCTTACGCGCGAGAAGATCGAGGCAACTGCAAGCGTCCAAGGAACGCAGATTGTTATTTCTTTTGCGACACCAGTGGACGCTCAGAAGCTGATTCGTGTAGAGATTTCTGGCATGAAGTTTCCCGCTGACGGCGGCTCGTATACTGTTGAAGGAACATACACCACTGAGCAGGGGACTCAAAAGCTCGGCTCTTCTCCTCAAATCACCATTATTTCTAACACGCCTGTTCAGGCTATAGTGAATTGGCTTGACGCTCAGCCTTGGGTTGAAGCATGGAACTCCAATCACTTTTTGGGCATGTTTTTAAAGCCTCAGCTGATTGTTTCTTCCGTTGTAATGCTGTTCCCTGGATGGCTGGTTTGTCTTGCAATTGTCATTTGCGCTTATCCCGTGGCTATTGTATTGGGAATGGGATTTGCCCTGCTCAAGATCTCCAAAAATCCGCTTCTACGCGCGCTTGCAGTGGTATACATCAATCTGTTGCGCGGAACCCCATTTTTCCTGCAGATTTATATTTTGTTCTTTGGTCTTCCCATGCTAAATATCAATTTGGACACTAATCTACTTGGCTTTATGGTGGTTGCTATCAATTCTTCTGCGTATCTTTCAGAAATTTTCCGTGCGGGCATTCAGTCAATTCCACAAGGTCAGTATGAGGCAGCAAGCTCTCTTGGTATGAATCGTTTCCAGACCATGACGTTTATCATCATTCCTCAAACTATCCGCCGTGTTATTCCACCTCTTACCAGTGACTTTATTACTTCCTACAAAGATACCTCGCTGCTTTCTTCTGTAGGTGTTATGGAGCTGATGATGTTTGCTAAAAACCTCACCACCTCAACGGGAAACATGACGCCATATATGACGGCCGCTCTGTTCTATTTGGCAATTACCTTGCCACTTATTAAGGTAGTTGGCACTATCGAGAAACGCATGGAGCAGTCAGAAACTGGTAAAACAGCAAGTTCTGCAGATAGTAAGACTCAAGCCCTTTCCAAGGAGGAAAACTAATGTCTTTCTTTTCTTTCAAAAAGAAGTCGAATACAGAACACCCTGCCTTGGATGCTGAAGTTGCTGCACAAGAGGCATTTGAGCGCGATAAGCCGCTTACTAACCATACTTTTGAGGCAGGTGAACATCCTATTGTTCGTATTGAGCACCTCAATAAGTCGTTTGGATCAACGCATGTCTTAAATGACGTTAACCTTACTGTTTGGCCAGGTGAAGTTGTGGTTGTGCTTGGTCCTTCGGGCTCCGGTAAATCCACTATGCTCCGTTGTATCAATCTACTAGAGACTCCTTCTGCAGGTCATATTCTTATTGAGGACCAAGAGATTACAGGCACCAATGAAGCTGAGGTCAATGCCCTTCGTAGAGATGTCGGAATGGTCTTTCAGCAATTCAATCTATTTGGTCATTTAACGGTCAAAGAGAACGTAATGATTGGTCAGATTAAGGTTCTAGGAAAGTCAAAAGAAGAAGCAGAAGCCGAGGCATTAAAGCAGCTTGAGGCTGTTGGTCTTGCCGATAGAGCAGACTTTAAGCCTGGTGCGCTTTCCGGTGGACAGCAGCAGCGTGTAGCAATCGCTCGCGCCGTTGCTATGCATCCAAATGTACTTCTGTTTGATGAGCCTACTTCCGCGCTTGACCCCGAGCTTGTCCGTGGTGTTTTGGACGTCATGCGCGACTTGGCAAAGAACTCTGGCATGACCATGATTGTGGTAACTCACGAGATGGGCTTTGCAAAAGATGTGGCAGACCGCGTGGTCTTTATGGAAGGAGGAGTGGTTGTTGAGCAGGGAACTCCTGATGTCATCTTCAACAATCCACAGAACCCTCGAACAGCTGAGTTTATTGGCGCTATTGCGTAAAACCCATACTTTTTATAACTAATCTGTATGCATGCGAAATAATTTAGGGCGAGAAAATCTTCTCGCCCTAAATGCAGATAATGAGGTATATCTGCTCTTTATTCGCAGCTTGTGGTATGCTTGATAAGATTAAGCTTATTCAAGGGGGAATCGATGCATCACAAGAGTATTCTTCTTGTATCTGCAACGACACGCTTACATGAACGTATGCGTGAACTTTCGCATGCCATTGATGTCTCCATTGCTCTTGCAAATGCTGCTTCATTTTCACAGGCTGCGGCTTCTGGTCATACCTTTGACCTGATTATTCTTGATCAAAAAGATCTTTCTCAAGATGTTATTAGCACGGTTGAGAATTATTCTGCACAAAATGGTGGAATTGCTCGCTTGTTTGTTGCTGATCTTGATAATCTTTCTAAATTTGTTCTTCCTGCTCAGGGTAAAAGTGATTTTATCTTGTCCTCTGCATCTATCCAGGAGTTTAACCTCAGGTGCGCGTTGCTTTTGTGGCCAGGAACCGAGAGTACTTCTAGAGACTTGGTTATTGTTGACAATATAAAGATTAACCTGGCAACATACCAGGTTTACATCGATGAATCTCCTGTAGATCTTACGTATATGGAGTATCTGCTGCTGTCATTCTTGGCAACTCATCCCTCTCGTGCATACTCTCGTGAGGCTCTTTTGCAGCGCGTTTGGGGCTTTGAGTACTGCGGTGGCACCAGAACAGTTGACGTTCACGTAAGGCGTGTTCGCTCAAAGATTGGTCCTCAGGCAGCCGCTCATCTTGAGACGGTGCGTGGCGTAGGCTATCTGTTTAGAGCATAATCGCAGGTACAGAAAGATTTTATTGCAATCTGTGCACGCATAATGTGCTTACAAAACGTTTAAGCGTGGTTCTCACAACGAGAGACGAATTTTTGTCCGGTGTAACGGGTAGAATACACATATTGAAAAATTGATGTTTAACGCAGAATTATCTGCGTTGGCAGTTTGCATCAGAGCGATGTTAAGGAGGATGTCTATGGAGAACCAAGTACATGGTTTAACCACAGATTCCACTGTAAATAAGGGTTTCTCGCCAGTTGAGCTTTCTGGGTTTATGTCTAAGTTTCAAAGCTCAAGCGTAAAAAGAACAGCTTGTGCAATTGCTTTTGCAGTTGCTTGCGTCCCTACACTTGCTTTGGGAGAGGGAATTTCTAAACTTCCTGCAGTATCTGGCCAGGCAAGTATTTCTCAAGCAGCAACGTCTCGTCCTGCTGCAGAACCAACTGATATTAAAACTGCAGAAACGGTAGCTTCTAAGGTTTTGCCTTCAGTTGTGTCCGTAAAGGCTACCAGTGATTCATCAGGCTCAACTGGTTCTGGCGTTGTATTGAACACAAATGGAGACATTCTTACCAATTACCACGTTATCGAGGGTATGGATACATTTTCTATCTCCGTTAATGATAAAGAGTATGAGTGCACTGTTGTAGGAACAGATCCAACCTCTGATTTGGCTGTTCTTCATGCAGACCTTAAGGGAGATAGACTAACTCCAATTGAGATTGGCAATTCCGATAACCTGGCTCCTGGTAGTTGGGTCATGAGTGTTGGCAGTCCATTTGGTCTTGATCACTCTGTTTCTGCAGGTATTGTTTCTGCGCTCTCTCGTGGAGATATGCTTGAGACAGAGGGCGGAGAAACCACTATTTATGCTAACCTCATCCAGGTTGATGCAGCTATTAACCCAGGCAATTCCGGTGGTGCTCTGGTTGACTCCAATGGTCAGCTCGTGGGTATTTGTACGCTCTACTCTTCTGACACCCAGTCGTTTGCTGGTATTGGCTTTGCAATTCCTGCTAACTACGCCATTGATATTGCAAATCAGATTCTTTCTGGCCAGCAGGTTAAGCATGCCTATATTGGCCTTTCCATGCAGACCGTAACCCCTCGAGCAGCCAAGCGCAATGACCTCTCGGTAGATTATGGTGCGTATGTGGCAGGCCTTCTTGATGATAGTCCTGCAGAGGATGCTGGTATTAAAAAGGGTGACGTTATTATCTCCATTGGTGGAGAGCGTGTAATTTCTGCTGATGCAGCTATCATTGCTGTTCGCTCCCACAAGATTGGAGAGACAGTTCCTGTAGAAATCATGCGTGGAGAAGACCGCCTTACCATCAACGTCACGCTTGGTTCTGATGAGACGCTTTCTTCTATGAAAGAGAAAGAAAAGAACAGCAAGAATAATAAAAACGATACTGATGATAAACAGGATCGTACTGAAAACGATGATTCCTATAGGTATTATCGTCAGCAAAATTGGTGGCAGGAATTCTGGGATTACTTTACTAATCCTTACGGAGATAAAGACGTTAATTCTGATAATCCTTTTGAGAATATTGTAGAGAGCATTACTAATAGCATTGCAGAAGCAATTTACGGAATTTTTGGTTAATCTTCAGCATTACATTGCTCTGGCGGTTAGGTCTATTTGTTGTTTTAAGAGTTAGGGGAGCCTTGTGGATTTGCTTGTGCTGTTAGTTTTAATTGCAGTCTCTATTCTACTTATCGCGGGTCTTGTCACGCTATCCTCTAAGCTTTCGCAAGTAAAGACGCTACAAGAGCAAAGTCAAACATCATCTGCAGAGCTTATAAGAAGCTCCCAAGAGTTGGAGCGTCGTGTTACAGATAACATGACAAACATGTATCAGCTTATGGATACAAAGCTTGAGCAGGTAAGAGAGGTAGTTGGCCAGAAGCTCACTACTACGCTGCAAGATCAGACAAAGCAGACTGACCAGCGCATTGCTCAGCTTGATGCACGTTTTGATGCTTTTCAGCGCCGCGTTGATGAGAACATGACGGCAACTTCTAAGGCCTCAACTGAGCAGCTTGGCAAGGTTAGAGAGACTGTTGATAAGCAGCTTAGTGATATGCGCAAAGAGAATGAAGCAAAGCTTGAGCTTATGCGTCAGACCGTTGACGAGAAGCTCCAGAAAACGCTTGATGAGCGTATGACTCAATCGTTCCAGCGCGTATCTACGCAACTTGAGCAAGTTCATCAAGGCTTGGGAGAAATGCGTGGCCTTGCAGAGGGTGTTGGAGACTTAAAGAAAGTTCTTTCTGGCGTTAAGACTCGTGGAATTGTCGGAGAGATTCAGCTTGGCGCAATTCTCAGAGACATTCTTTCTCCAGAGCAGTATGAAGAAAATGTAGCTACTGTTTCTGGTTCTACTGAGCGTGTTGAGTTTGCCGTTAAGTTGCCTGGAGAGTCAGGGGAGACCGTTTGGCTTCCTATTGATTCTAAGTTCCC